>JANMIS010000846.1:0-11244 GCA_031375925.1 Synechococcales cyanobacterium OTE_70_concoct_197_sub | reverse complement strand
GAGAATTAGTCGTTTTTTAAAGGTGGGTAGGAATCCTTTTTGGACAAGGAATTGCTCAATCGCGGTATGAATGATGAGATCTTCAGTTAGTAGCGTGGGTTGACTATCAATGTAAGAGGTGAGGGCTTGGGCGATCGGGTCAGGAAGCAACGTGATGACTTGTTTCATAGGGTTAGTAGCGCGATCGAAATGGCTAAGTATATTTTATCGCATCGTATTCTGGATGGACGATCGTTACCGCACAATCCCGCGAACACAAGCATGTAAAGCCCCACTGACCCAAACCTTCAACGCAATCTGCGATCGGCTCGGAGCTTTCCCCACGCTCTCATGTTTGCGCGCTTGAAGACTATGACCCCGCCCAAACCGCAATTGATACCACCCCGGACGCAACAACGGCGTCACCCGATCGCACCGCCAAGCCGCCCGACACCAAGCCCGCGCGTGCTTCGGCTTACCAAACTGCGCCGCCTGATGGGCAAAATGAATATAAAGACTACTGCGGGACAAGGCATACATCCAGTTCGGCAACTTCGATCGCGCAGACAAAGCTGAAAGCACGAACTCATGGGATCTCGCCATCTGCTGATCATCCTGAGACATACTTGCAACAGGCTTCCGGTACCGCACCAAAAACTCCGACACCCCTTCAAACTCCCACCGCGCCGCCAACTTCAAATACAAATCCCAGTCCTCGCAGCCCTGCGCCTGCCGATCGCGCAATGTTGTGTCGTAGCCCCCGACTTCAATCAGCGCACTCCGCCGCATCATCGTCGCACTTGCATTCCCCAAAAAATTATGCACCAGCAACGTTCCCAGCACCCGCCCCCGAATCTTCGCCCCATGAAACCCACCCGTCAGCCGACCGTCCGCATCCACATCTAGCGACCAGCCATACACCACCCCCACCCGCGCAGAACTCGCTAAAAAACGATCGACCCACAAACTCAAAGCCCGAGGCTCCCACAGATCATCCGCATCCAACGGAGCCACAAATTCCCCGCGCGCCGCCTGGATTCCGGCATTGCGCGCTGCCGCCACCCCCGCATTTTTCTGTTGGAGTAGGTTCACCCGATCGTCCTCCCGAGCAAATCCCACTACGATCGCCGCTGTCTCATCCACCGAGCCATCGTCCACCACCCACACCTCAAAATTTGGGTAGTCCTGCGCTAGCACCGATCGCAACGTTGCAGGCAGAAATACGCCCGCGTTATAGGCAGGAATAACCACCGAAACCAGAGGCATCACAGCAGACATCAGGAAACCCTATAAAATTTATGCAGAAATAAAAATACTTAGCAGAAATTCCTTCAAATGAACTTCTGTTTTGTTTTTGGGAAGCTGGAATAAACTGAAAATACAGCACATGAGCTTAAGTTTGGTCATTCATTTGGGGTTTGGAAATGGCGCTTGAAGAAAGGGTCAGTTGGCAACGTGTTGCCTACATTGTAGAGAGCTATGAGCTGGGAGGGGACGATGGAGAAACCTTCGATGCCTACCTAGCGGAACTGATGGAGCGTCACGCCCTCCCGATTATTGAGCTAGCATTTGCTGAGTCAATATTAGACCTGTGGACGGTCATTCCTTTACCCAGGGGAATCCAGTTTTTGGACCATGCAAACCAGCTTTTGCAAGAGTGGGCTGACAACGGAGTCTCTAGTCGATTGATGCCTTCAGATTTCAAACAGATTACTGGGCTGGATCCAGCACCGATTATTCAGGCGCTTCAACTGCCTGCTTCTCAACCCCAAGTTCGATAGGTCCATTTTCTTTGGATTTGAGGAAGAGGCCATTTTTTTTAGGGTGAGTTTCCAAGAAAGGTCTCGCAGCGACGGCGGATCCCCACAGGTTAAGCTGATGATCCTGAAGAACTTGAATGGCGGACCTTAGGGTTGCACCCGTGGTGCAGATGTCATCAATCAGCAAGATAGGCCTATGTGATTTGAAGCGGGGATCAACCGAGAAAGCAGACTTGAGGTTTCGATCGCGGTCTGCGACATTCATGGAATGTTGGGCTTGAGTTTCCCGGTGACGGCGGAGCACTTGGGGCTGGTGACGATAGCCAACCTGACGGGCAAAGCTGCGGGAAATCAATTCGGCTTGGTTATAACCTCGTTGCTTTTGCTTGCTGGAATGCATAGGAATGGGGACCACTAACAAGTGTGGATGTTGCCGATGAAGGCCATGTTGGATCCAGCTTTCCGCCATTTGGATTCCGAGCCACTGCCCGATCGCGGATTGTTGATGGTACTTCAGGGCCGCAATCGCTCGCCGCAGAGACGGGTCGTAGCCTGCCCAACCGAACAGGGGCAATGGATGCTGGTGAGAACTGGGTTCTAGAGCTTGCGATCGTTTCCCTGCACAAATCTGCTCATGGCAAGCATCACAGAAAACCACTCCAGCCGTCCGCCCGCAGGCAGGACAGTTCGCTTTAAATACAAGCTGGGAGATTGCGGAGAAAAACATAGCGGCCATCCATAATGTAATCTGGTATTCCTGAGCTTGAGTATGCCCTTGCTCAACGGGAGAGCTTGTGGAAGCAACCGCCTTCATTTTAAACTCTTGAAAAATCTTAAAATTCGGTGTCGTTCTTGATAGGAGTTTAGGTGTGGGTTGGGTGCTTTGTCCGCTGCTGGCGGTGACACAGGAGATGCACGATCGGGTGGGCGATCGGGTGCGATCACTTCAGGAGTTAGGAATGCTTCAGAGCGTGACTGCTCTCAATTGGAAACTGCCGCCGACCCAGGTTCTTCTATCCCCAGAAAAAGACGAAGATTGGATGACTGGACCTTGGATGGAGTCGGTAGAATTTCAGGGAGAGCAGCTTCGTGTAACTTTGTCGGTCGAGTGGCGATTCCCGTTCCAGGAGGCAGTGCCAACGAGTTCGGCGCAGGAATTGGATGCACTTCTGCCCGAGGTTTGGTGCGCATCCTCTGACTTAAAACAGTCGCTCCTGCGTCTACGCCAAAAGTGGAATTCGGCCTATTGGTCTCAACTGCGGCAATCCTACGGTCTAGTTGTGGACTCGATCGCCCTAATGATCCAAAGCGTTCCAAAATTTCGAGCCATGGGTCAGGTCGTGCGTTGGATGCGAAAAGCGCAGGTCTGTCAGGTTCTGGAAACCGACTGGACTGAAGGCATGGCCTCCGGTCTCACCCCGGAGCAAAAGTCGCAACTCTGTCAAGCCGTGCTGGCAATGCCCAATTTTTGGCATCAGGACTACAGCATCACCTGGGGACTCGATCGGCAGGATCAATTTTGGATTGTGGCCGTAGCCGTGGGAGAGACCCTGCTAGCTTTACCCGAGGCTCCGAAGGATTCGCGGGAGTTATTTCTAGGTTTGTCAAGAGCCTCTTCTGTTTCTAAATCGTCGGGGATTGCGCAGATTTTGCCCGAAACTTTCCCCATCGGTGCCCAGCAGCCCTTAAGCTCTCAAACCATTGCCATTGTCCGAGAACTGCAACCCGAGGCCGTGCCGTTCTTACGATCGGTGCAGGCCATTATTGTCGAAGCCCCCAGTTGGAATAGCCATGGGGTGATCTTGGCAAGGGAAATGGGGATCCCGGTGATGGTGGGCGTGGAGCAGGCGACAGAGCAGATTGCGAATGGTGAGGCGTTGGTGTTGCGGGGCCTCGATCGCCCTAATCCTGCCTGCTCTCTGCGCACCCAATCGCGTAAAACGGGACTCTTAGTAAATCGATCGCAGTTAGCTTTGCGCGATGAGTGGACGGAGGATTTGGGGCTGGTGCGATCGGAGTGGTTGCTGTTGCCAGAATTTTCGCCACAGCGGTGGAGCGGGGATGGGGGCGAATTTAAGCGTTTGCTGCGATCGCGGCTGACGACGTTGTTGGAGAGCCTCGTGGAAAAACAAGATGCCTCCGTTTTGTATTACCGTTGTCTAAATATTATTGAAGATCGGGAGACAGCGGCTTCAATGGAGTTAGCGGTTTGGCAGGAGATTCAGCAGGTTGCTTGGGTTGAGGGCCGATCGTTACCCCCGATTCGGTTGATTCTGCCCTTTGTACAGACTTTGGAACAGTTTGTCCGATGGCGGCAGGATTTGGTGGCACTGAATTTGGCTCCCACGATGCAGTCTTGGCTGATGGCGGAAGTGCCTTCGGTGGTTCAAGTGTTGCCGGATTACTTAGAGGCGGGGACCATGGGCGTGGTGATCGGGCTGAATGATCTGACGCAATGGACCTTGGGCGCATCCCGCAGTAGTGCGCTGTTTCAAACGGCGATGAAAAAGCCCGATCGTGCTCTAGTTCGATCGGTGCAGCAGATCATTCACATCTGCCAACAAGCCCAAAAACCTTGCTGGCTTGCCCTGTCTCACTGGAGCGACGCCTGGGCAGAAGTGGCGATCGAGGCGGGGGTGACGGGGCTGATGGTGGAGCGCGATACGGCTTTGTTAGCGACGGCGGCGATCGATCGGATTGAAGGTCGTTGATTTAGTCGTTGATTTAAATGTGGTTGATCCGATAGAGAGATTCCATCGCTATTGTTGGATCAAGCGCGTCATAATAGAAGCCCCAGCCTTTGTTACCTCCACCCCCTGTTATCTATGCGTGTCATGAAGCAGCGTGCTCTTTTTATTGTGAACCGTCATGCTCGACGTGGCGCTCAAAATATTGACTTGGCGGTGCAAGCATTGCGCCGATCGGGTTTTGAATTGATCGAGCCTGCGATCGAACATTCTGATCAAATTTCCGAGGTCATTTCAGCCCATCGGGAGTTGGTTGATTTGGTGATTGTGGGCGGTGGGGATGGGACGTTGAATGCCGCAATTAGGGGGCTAGTTGAAACCCAGCTTCCCCTTGGAATTTTGCCCTTGGGAACAGCAAATGATTTGGCCCGAACCTTGGGAATTCCCACGGGGATTGATGCAGCTTGTCAGGTAATCGCAGGACGAGAAATCAAGCGCATTGATCTGGGTTCTGTGAATGACCATTATTTTTTCAATGTGGCGAGTTTTGGGTTGAGTGTAGACATTACAGAACGGCTGACAAAGCAGGCCAAGCGACGCTGGGGAGTGTTTGCTTATGCAGTCGCGGCAATGCAGGCAATATGGGCAAGTCGGCCTTTTACGGTGACAATTCGATCGGGGGAACAGGTCGATAAAGTCAAAACCATTCAAGTTGCAGTGGGCAATGGTTTGTATTATGGCGGTGGATTAGCGGTGGCCCATGATGCATCTATTGCAGACGATCGATTGGATTTATATAGTTTGGAAATTGATCATTTCTGGCAATGGGTGAAGTTGCTGCCAGCAATGTACAGAGGTCGTCATCATTTGTCACCCTATGTTTATGCACAGCAGGGTCAGGAGTTTTGGGTGGAGACCAAACGATCGTTTTCAATCAATACGGATGGTGAATTGACGACCCAAACTCCGGCTCATTTTAAAGTGGTGTCTAAAGCGATTTCGGTGATTGTTCCGGGGTAATTTAGACGATCGAGCCTTCTGTTGTCTTAATTTTCCTCTCTCATGAGTGCCTGAAATCCTGCTTGGACAAAATGGTGATCATAGGAAAGCGCTCCTATGATGTTGTATTCGGACATAATGACGAACGACAAGCAATCCGTTAAGCTCCATTCTTTGTCTGGACGATTGCAATAAAGGGAAAAAGCAAGTTGAAATCGTTCTGGAGTTTGAGGAATAATTTGAACGCTGGGATCACCTTGAAGTGCAATGACTGTGCGTATTGCGATCGATCGCAGGTTTGCGTTTCGACTGCCAAAGTCATTGAGTAGTTCAATCAAAATGAGTTCAGTGGTAATAATCCGACTCGGCTGAAGCTTTCGAGACAATTGGACGGCGATCGAATGTAATTGGTCATGACGATTTAGGATTGCAATCCAATAGGCAGTATCTGCAAAAACTTGAGTCATTTTTTAAGTTAGGGTTCCAGCTTCAGGGAGTGAGTTTGATAGGTGTCGAAGTTTAAAGAAAGATCGACGGGAAGGGTCTGCCAGTCTGGATCAGGGATTTGATGGGAAATGGTGAGAAGTTTTTCCCAGATGGGTGTTGAAGAATCGATCGGTTTTGGTCGGTTCTGTTTTAAGGCTTCAACAAAGTCCAGCACAACAGTTTGCTGATCGTCAGGGAGATCTGCTAAGGCTGCGATAACTTTCTCTGCGACAGTCATAGTGATATCTCATTAATGTGTTTTCATTATACTGGATCGTCTCGGAAGGCTGTTTAAGAAGTCCGCAAGAGAATAGATGCAACGGTTGTGACGCGAAATCGGAGAGATTTTGAACGTGTGCCAGGTTTGAAGATAGAGGATTGGTCGATCGGTTTTCCCAAATATTAAACCCCCAGGATTTCACTATGAAATCCTGGGGGTTATTGCAACTTCAACGATTTTTTTAGAACGTGAACGTTGTCCGAATCACGCCGATGACTGCATCCGCATTCCGATCGTCGTGATCAGGTGCCGTTAGCCAAATCAATGCCGGAGTGATGGAAATATTGTCATTCACTCGATATTGATAAAAGCCTTCAATGTGCAAAGAGGTGTCACGATCGCGGGCCAATCCACCCGTTGCATTTGTCACTTTTGGCTCCATACCCACAATCAAACCACCCAAGTTTCCTTTCTTCCCAAGGTCAGGCAGCGCGAGTCCTACCATCCAGTTCCAAATGTCCAAGTCGCCTGCGCCAATAAGGTTCGATCGGGTGTAGCCGACATTCGCATTCAAGACAATGTTCGGAGTGAATTGATAGGAAGCACCTAAGCCAAAGGAGTTACTGCTAACACCTCTTGCACCGTTGGAGAAATCACCGTCGATCCGATCGCCAGTAGCAGGGTCGATCGCAAGAATATTTCGATAGTTTGCAAGACTGCTTCCTGTAGGACTCCCTGCGCTCTCAAAGCTTGTATTGTATGAATTTAGATAGGTAGCACCAATCTTTAACCTTTCGTTAGGCTTGAACGTTACCTGTCCGATCAATCCATAGCTGCCGTTGAATAATCCATTGCCGCGAGTGGGATCGTTAGCACTACCTGCTAAATAGCCTGCACTCACTTCAATCTTTTCACCAAAAGCATGTCTAACTCCGATTCCGGTACCGCCCATGAGGTAGTAAATGGGGTTGCGGGTTGCGAATTGTGAAATAGCGCCACTACCGCCGTCACCATCCAAGAATGGATTCAACGTATCGACAAAATCATCCGCTGCGCCTGCATTCGCTTCAAGTGTAATCGTAGTGTTCTGACCCAATGGAAACTGATACAACAAAGCGTCAACGCTTGCGCCGCTTGCAGAATTCGCCGCGATTTTCAAGGCCCCTTCAGGAATATTGGTTGCACCGTTGGTAAAGTCAGAATTGCCCGCTTGAATGCGAGTGCGGAGCAAATCTTCGCCCGTGAAGCTCGTATCTAAGTTCAATCTTGCGCGGTAGCCGAAGACGGTGTTGCGGCTAATGTCAACGCCGCCCACTTGACCTGTTGCGACACCTGCAAGACCAAAGATGACTTCACCATTTAGCTTAGTGGTGGTGGAAAACTGCTGCTTCTCTAAGGTCGCAACTTTCGATTCCAATCCATCCACACGACCGCGCAATGTGGCAAGTTCTGCTGCAAACTGCTCTTGCAATTTACGCAATGTAGCCAAATCTTCCTTTTTCACCATGTCGGCAGTCGCAGCCGCAATCAGGTCATTCACCCGATCCATACAGGCATTTAACCCCGCAGCAAACTCATAGCGGGTCATGGCCCGATTGCCGCGATAGGTTTTGTCAGGATATCCTGCAATACAGCCGTAGCGCTCGACCAAGGACTGCAACGCTTGGAAGGCCCAATCGGTCGGTTTGACATCGCTTAACTGAGACACAGAAGTCACGGCATCGATCGATCGTGAATTTTCCGAAGTAGCTTCGATTTCAGCCACGCTAGGACCGATCTGAGCTGCCGCAGGTGCGACACAACCCAAGAAGAGGGCAATCGGGCTTAAGCACAGAGCTACAAAGTAAGAATTTCTTGACATAATCACAACTCACACTAAATTTTGACAATGATAACCATTCTATTGCATTTGAGCCTAAAAATCAGCAGATTTAATTCCTATTAGCTTTAATTCTCAATAAGCTATCATTTTGCTCACGGTATCATAGATATCAATATCATTCAACTTACGTAATTCCATGACTTTTGATGTTCGATCGCTAACTCGCCGCCAACTCTTGAGAGCGAGTCTCATTCTGGGAGCTGGAGCGGGTGGTAGTGCGATGGCAATCCCTTGGCTGTCAGGGCAGTCTCGATCGGCCACAACCCCGGTGCAACAAGGAAAAGTAACCTCTCCAACGTTTCCGGTAGACTCCGCTAAATTCACCCCTATGACAGTGGTTCGGGAATTTGATTATGGAACGGTGACACAGGAAAATGGTCGAACCGTGCGCGAATTTCGAGTTGAAGCAAAAAGCGGTGAAATCAAATTAAATGATGTAACAACATTTATTACTTGGGATCTTAACGATCGCATTCCTGGTCCTACATTTCGCGCCACAGAAGGCGATCGGATTCGAGTCATCTTCCATAACAAAGCCGGACATGCCCACTCCATGCACTTTCACGGGGAACATCCATCCAATATGGACGGCATCAAACCCATCCGGAATGGTCAGATTTTCATTTATGAGTTTGATGCGAAGCCCTATGGTGTGCAGCTTTACCATTGCCATGTCGCACCTGTCGCGCGGCATATCGGCAAAGGTCTGTACGGGATGTTTATCATTGATCCCAAACAGGCGAGACCACCCGCAGATGAAATTGTCCTCATCATGGCGGGTTACGATGTCAATAACGACCAAAAAAATGAACTCTATGCCTTCAACGGAATCCCGCACTACTTCATGCACCATCCAATCCCGATTAAACAAGATAAGTTAGTTCGGCTTTATCTTTTGAACCTAATCGAATATGACGTTGCCGCAAGCTTTCATCTCCATGCCAATATGTTTCGCATCAATCCCACGGGCGCAACCATGAATGCTACTACCGAAACAGATGTCGTCACCATGGGCACCGCCGAGCGTCACATCCTGGAATTCAGCTATCACGAGACTGGAAAATTCATGTTTCATCCCCACCAAGACTACATGGCTGAAGCCGGATGCATGGGCTATTTTGATGTTCAAGCGGCATGAGTCTCTCTTACTGAGTTAGATTTTCAAGAAGATTGACAATTGATCGCATTTAGCCTGACAATACGATCGACTTCCAAGGTATCTATCAATAGTTAGCATCGATTAGCTGCTTCCAGTTGACATTCATTTTCACTTTTATTTTAGATTTGGGTTTCCATCATGCGCTTCTCTCAACAATCATCACAACTCGCTGGAATTTTTGCGGCATCACTTTGTCTGACAGTTCTAGTGAGTTGTGGTGGCGCTCAGGCCCCATCCACGTCTTCAAGCCCAGGCAGCGCAGAGACTTCGCAGCATTCTGGAATGTCCCACGGGAAGAAAATCAATATCAACAATGCCATTCTTTCTGAACTCGACAAGCTAGAAGCAAAACTCGGGGTTCCGGCGCTATCGAATAAAATTCAATCGAGTCGTCCCTATGCAAAACCGGAAGAACTCGTCTCAAAGAAAGTGATCACTCAGGAGCAGTTTAATCAGATTAAAGACATGGTGACGCTTGAAGAGATTGTGCTTAAGGGAGAAGCGAAAGATCTCGACTATATGGTGAAGCTAGGGCTGATGAAAGGCCATATGATGGTTGCCCGAGAATTACTAGATTTGAAAAAGCCCGATCAGGCTGAACCCCACATCGGGCACCCGGTTGAAGAGATCTATGCGGATGTAGAAGAACAGTTAAAAGAACGCGGTGTCAAAGAATTTAAATCAACGCTATCTAAATTGCAAAGTATGGTGAAGGCAGGGGCAAAAGATGCGGCAAAAACCGATGAGCAGTTCAAATTAGCGCTCAGTGAGATTGATGGTGCGATCGCAGTTCTCCCTGAAAAGCAACGCAAAGATGAAAAATTTGTTCTGCAAGTGATTACGGGATTGCTCGACACCGCGAGTTCGGAGTATGGCGCAGCAATTGCCGATAACAAAGTCAAAGAAGCGATCGAATACCAAGATTCCCGTGGATTCGTCATGTATTCCCAGGAGCTATTCAAAACCATTTCGCCTCAATTGAAGGCAAAGTCGGCAGACTCTGAGAAGAAAATCGCTACGGCCTTGACAGACCTTGCCGTCGCTTGGCCGACTCCCGTACCGCCTGCCACACCTGTTAAATCAGTGGAAGATGTGACCAAGTTGATTAAATCAATCGAAACGATCGCCGCAAAAAACTAATTGAACAGCTCGGCCTACAGACTCTCAATCTCACCCTTCACGGATCATTAAAATGGATTTCAGTTCAGCCCTTCCCACGTTTATTATCACTCTGCGTGAAGGCGTGGAAGCCGCTTTAGTCGTCGGCATTGTCCTTGCATATTTAAAAAAAGCAGGCAAATCCTATCTGTCATCTTGGGTATACAGCGGCATCGGAGTGGGACTTGCGGCGAGTGCGGCAGTGGGGGTGATGCTGAGCCAGTTTATCCAAACCCTTGGGAGCAGCAATGATAAATATGGTCCTGTTTTTGAGCCATTGCTAGAAGGTTGCTTTGGCGTATTGGCGATCGGGCTTCTAAGTTGGATGCTGATCTGGATGACCCAAAATGCAAAGACTCTAAAGTCTAGCGTCGAAGGTTCAATTGGTTCAGCCCTAGACCAAGCTAAAGCAGGCTGGGGAATTTTCGGGTTGATTTTTTTTGCGGTGATTCGAGAAGGATTTGAGACTGTATTGTTTGTTGCGGCTAAGTTTGAGCAAGGGTTATTTCCCGCGATCGGTGCAATGTTGGGGATTCTGACCGCTAGTGCGATCGGCGTTGCGTTCTTTAAGTTGGGGATTCGGCTCAATATTCGTAAGTTTTTTATGATTATGGGAATATTTCTAATCCTAATCGTTTCAGGATTGGTGGTGACATCCCTCGGGCATTTTGATACTGCTATTAATGTTGTTGCGGGACTCGATCGAAAGTCAGCCGCCCTTTGCTTTTTCCAAGAAGGCTTTGCACGCCCTGAAAACAAATCCTGTGTCCTGGGCGGCTTGGTCTGGAATCTCTCTAAAGTAATGCCAGAGAGTCAATTTCCTGGCATTGTATTCAGCACACTATTTGGATATACGCAGCGATTGTTTGTAGTTCAGGCCGTTGCTTATGTTGCTTTTTTGGGGACGATCGGAA
>JANMIS010000827.1:0-6607 GCA_031375925.1 Synechococcales cyanobacterium OTE_70_concoct_197_sub | reverse complement strand
ATATGCCGCGATCGATGATGATCTTTCAGAAGCTGGGAATGGAACCTGTGGCCGCCCCGACAGACTATACCCGCACGGATCTCGAATCTAGAATTAGAGGGTTTCAGGATTTCTTATTGAGATTATTGCCAGATGCTGAATTCCTGCGGGATACGAATCGAGCGATTAAAGAATACATTGGTATTTGGGTCTATCGATTGAAGGGTTGGGCTTAGGAATTTCTATCCCAGAATTTCTATCCCAGTCGCGTTGCAAAATTCTTTTCACGGCTTGGTGATAACGATCGCGCCTTTAAAATTGCTGCTCCTAGCAACGCATAGGACAACAATCCAATTGCCGCTAAGGCAAACGGTCCCACCAATGGTAAACCACCCACGGAGTTCCACATCGTATGCAACACTGAAGCTATCAGCCAACCCACCAAAATCGTTAATGCTGCACCACGCGGTTTCAACACAGCAAGACCGATCGCATAACCAAAGTAGCCACTATAGGCCATGTGCCCTGCCACCGAACCCAACAGCCGCGCAATCAAAATCTGCAATCCCTGCGCCTGACTGGCATCTGCCCCTAATGTTGAAGCACTCTGAATCATTCCGGGTACATATTGCCCCACGGTCTCCAGTAAAGTAAATCCCATTGCCGAAGCGGTCCCCAACAAAATGCCATCCAATGGCTCCCGAATCCCATACCGATCGCGCCATCGATCTGATCTTCCTAGCCCCACCAACACCAGCACAAAAAGCGGCAACGCTTTCAACAGTTCCTCCATCAACCCAGCCCCAAAAAACATATTCAGCAGGTTCATTTTGGGCGAAATCTGTCCCGGTAGAATTTTCCGGAAAACCGTGTCAAAAACCACAAACACCGGACTCTGAATTAACCCGATCGTCACCCAGCCCATCAACATCAACACCCACCAAGCCTTGCCTTTACCACAGAGCTGATAAATTCGATAGTAAGCGGCTAATCCTAAATAGGTCGCCAAAATGCCATTAAACCAAGCGGGATTGCCCACCATCACAAACAACGACACCACCACCACGATCGTCACTAACGCAGGCAAGATATAGGCCTTCCGTCGAATTTCTAGTCCTGTAGAAAAAATAGGCAATAACTGCGTTAACGTCACCCGATCGACATCAGCACTCGTCACGACATCATTGACAGCCGACTGAAATCTTGCCGGAACGCGGGACGGCGGATCAGGGATACAGCTTAGATCTGGGGTCTCAATCATCTGCTGAGTCTGCTCAAACTGGAAAGCCGGACCTTGCTGCCCCAACACAATCCGATCGCCATCTCGCAACACCTGACAACCCACTAAGCGCTGTCCGTTCACAAAGGTTCCATTAGAGCTATTGAGATCGCAAACCCACCATAAAGAATTCGCCTCTAAGTTACCAGAGGTGGTCGTAACAGGGCGAATTTCAGCATGACGACGGGAAACTGCGGTATAAACTAACGGATCAAGCGAAATCTGACAGTCAAGATCTCGCCCCAAGGTCAGGCTCTGACTCTTGACGAGGGGATAGACAACTGGCGCTGAATCTCCTTTCTGAATCTGCCGTAGAGAAGCTATCACAATAAAATCCACAATTTCACAAGCTCACTTCGTAAGCCCACATGCACTACAGATTACTTTTGGCATCTTTCACCGCTTCTAGAAAGGCCCAGACACTCAGGGGCAAACATGCAATCAATATTCCCGTTGTCAGAGCACTTCCCCAGTCTGGTGCTCCCGATGTCAACTCAAATACACAACCCACGGCTGCGATCGCGGCCACACAGGAAAGTCCCAAAAACACGCTGCTCTTCGGCGTCATCATAATTTATTCTCTCTGCATTTTCAAAACTATTTTTTTCGATTTCTATGAAGACTTCGACGTATTTTTTGCCGATCTTGCCTCATCTTAGACTAAGGCACTGATTTAACAGCTTTCAAGGTAAATCCTTTCTTCTGGAGTTCTTGACTGAGGGCTAGGTGATTGGGGATGCGATCGACAAACATAATGCCGTTGAGATGGTCAATCTCATGCTGAATCACGCGGGAAAGCAATCCATCCGCCGTTAAGGTCTTCAGGCGACCATGTTCATCTTTGTAGCTAATCTCCACCACGTCTTGACGGATCACATCCATGTAGACCCCAACAACACTTAAACAGCCCTCTTGGTCCGTGACCTTTGGGCCTGTGATGCGCTTAACAACGGGATTAATCAGTACCAGTGGCTCCACCTCGGGCTTGTCTATCTCGGTATCAATCACGACCAACTGTTTATTAATTCCAACTTGGGGGGCAGCTAGGCCAATCCCATCTTGGCTATACATCGTCTGCAACATCTGGCGCACGGTTTCACGCAGTTCGTCGTCAATTTTCGTCACCCGTTTTGCAGGCTGACGTAACCCTTTATCGCCGAGCTGATAGACATCCAGCGGCGGTTTTTTCACTTTTTTCTTGTCAATGACGATCGAGGAAGTACTGCTCATGGGGGTCTCTAAAGACATTCACACAAATTTAAGATGTCCTTATTCTAGCTCCGAGCGCCCCCTCCTAAACATGAGCTTGTCAAAATCTAGCGCTTGTCAAAATCTGGCTGAAAATTGAAGACGCAAAATTCGGATCTCCGACATAATGGTTAAGCTAATCTTCATCGAAATCCGCCCATGGCCCGATCGCTGTACCAAGCCGAATACCTCCTGCGTGAAACCTTACTGGGGCTTCGTCGTGGCGGCTGGATGAACTGGGCCGCTGTTAGTACGGTGGCGGTGTTGCTGTTACTGTTTGGCATCGGCTTGCAAGGCTCTTGGCAACTAGGCGAGTTTTTTAATCGCTATGGCAATCAGCTTGAAGTGTCTGCCTATCTCAATACAGGCATCGCCGCCAAGGACCTTCAGCCCACTATCCAAAAATTCCCTAACGTCAATAAAGTTACGACTGTTTCTAAAGAAGAAGCCTGGGCCTCTCTCAGCAAAGAACTGGGAATTTCAGATCTCAAAGCCACAACCCAACAGCTATCTGGCAATCCCCTAGTGGATGAGCTACGGGTTCAAGCCAATAGCCCCGGCGCAGTCCCACAACTAGCAGAAGCGCTGAAGAAAGTGAATGGTGTAGAAACGGTTCAATACGTTGGGGAGGTGGTTCAGCAGGTGACGGAGCTAAATCAAAATTTGCGCTGGATTAGTTTTGGGGTGATTGGGTTCTTAACCTTAAGTGCGATCGCCGTCATTACGACTACGTTACGTCTCGTCATTGCGGCCCGATCGCAAGAAATCGAAGTAATGCGTCTGGTGGGCGCAACCCGAACGACTATTTATTTGCCTTTTTTATTGCAGGGAATTGCCTTTGGGATTGCGGGGGCGGCGATCGCTTGGGTGTTTATTCAAAGTTTGCTAATTACTTTAAGTAGATTGGCGGCAGGGCAGGCAGATTTGTTACAGGGTCTATTGATGGATAGTGGAAAAGGTTGGGTTTTGCCGTTGGTGTTGGTAGGGTTTGGAGGGGCGATCGGATTGATTGGAAGCTTGTTTGCAGTGCAGACGATCGGGCGGCGGTAATTAAGCAAGGGACCTTCGTAAAAATAAAGCCCTTTGGAATTGTGGGTTAAGGACACCTCGCCAGTGACCTTATTTTTATGGAGATCCCTTTAAAATTATGTGCGGGTTAGCGTTCTAGATCGATAAGCCAAGCTTCAAGCCTAAAGCGGCATGAACCACCAATAGGGCCATCAGCCCACTCCCAATGTAGGCGTGGGCTTTCCTTGCGCCATCGCCTTCTCCTTTGAAACCAAAAGCAGCAAGACTCCCATTGATCAACAGCAACGAAATGACGGCTGTTCCGGTGATGAAATGGGGGCTTTCTAAGACAGGTTTGTGCTGCATCACCAAGGATAGCAACCCACCGGAATAGCCAGAAATTAAAAATATAGCCATCAACGGTGCGGCTTTACGATGCATTTCGCGACTTTTTAGCGCTTCATCTTTGTCTTCAGAGGTGCGTGCTTTCCAGCCCGCGAGCGCGACGCCACTGCCCATCACAAAGGCGACGATCGCCATCATTAATGGATGCCCCCAATGGACGATCGGCTCCGGCACGCCGAGGTCACGAAATACCGCTGCTGCGGGTTCTAGCATTTTTGCAATATCCATGTGCTGCTTCTCTCTGTGGGTTTTGTCATTGCGTTGAGGTGGAGGAGATCCACTACCGTCATTTATTGTATCGATTTTTAACAATTTCTCAGCGGTTTATTTAAAGTTGGAAGCCTGTTTCTATGGGAAGTACAATTTGCCCGTGCAGATCTCGGATCTCGATCGCACCATGCTAAGTTAACGAGCAGTAAATTTTAAGGTTCATGCTGTAATGTACGACCACATTTCCTTCGGTGTTACCAATCTTGAAAAAAGCCTGGTCTTCTATGACGCAACTTTGGGCGCTTTGGGAATCAATCGCATGTTTGCCATGATGAATGAGGGCATTGCGGGCTACAGTGGCGCTGGCGGCGGGACCTTCTGGCTTTACGCTAAGGATCGGCAGCAGGTTTCTTTGGAGCTAGTATCGCCTCCGCCTCGGTTTCATCTGGCGTTTCAGGCAACAAGTCGGGCGGCGGTGGATGCTTTTTATCAAGGGGCGATCGATCAGGGCGGTAAAGATGACGGCGCTCCCGGCATTCGTGCTCAATACCATCCCAATTATTATGCGGCCTACGTGTTTGATCTGGATGGCTATAAGCTAGAAGCAGTTTGTCATCATTCATAAGGTTTGCACCCTAGAAGATTGCCTTCTGGTTCCGAGAAACTAAGTTAAACTAAACCACCGTGAAGTACGCCTATGAGGAATCCCTTTGAGCGCGATCGTCCCATTAAAACTCCCTAAACGCATTTCCACTGCTCTGCTCAACGCCCTAGCCTCTGGCGTTGTGCCCCGTACTGGTGTGGAACACCTCAGCGTAGGCCGGGATGCTGAACTCGCCACTCTGCAACAGGATTTGGATCACGTCTCTGCGGGGGGCGGAGCGTTTCGTCTTGTGATTGGGCGCTATGGGGCGGGGAAGAGTTTTTTATTGCAGTCGATTCGATCGCAGGCTATGGAGCAGGGCTTTGTCGTGGCGGATGCGGATATCACCCCTGAGCGGCGGTTGGTGGGTTCTAATGGAGAAGCTCGGGCGACCTATCGGGAATTGCTTCACAATCTCGCAACGAAAAGCCGTCCCGATGGTGGAGCGTTGCCGATTATTTTGGAGCGGTGGATTGCGGGGATTCAATCGCAGGTGATCCAAGAAAGTGGAAAGACCCCTCAAGATGAAGGGTTTGATTTGTTAGTTGAAGATAAGATTCGATCGGTGATTCAAACGATTGCAGATTTGGTCAATGGGTTTGAATTTTCTAATGTGATTATTGCCTACTGGAATGCTTATCGATCGGATGACGATCGGACGAAGGAAGCCGTATTGAGATGGTTGCGGGGGGAGTTTTCGACGAAAACCGAGTCTCGGCAGGCGATCGGAGTGCGGGTGATTATTGATGATGACACTTGGTATGACTACATTAAATTGATTGGAAAATTTGTCGCGGATATTGGTTATAAAGGACTGCTGATTATTTTGGACGAAGCCATTCATTTAACCAAAATTACGACTAGCATTTCGAGACAAAACAATTACGATAAATTGCTAGCTATGTTCAATGACACCTTGCAAGGCCGAGTGAATCATTTAGGAATTTTCATTGGTGGCACACCACAATTTCTAGAAGATCCCCGTCGAGGATTGTTTAGTGACCCGGCATGGCAACGCCGCACGCAACAAAACCGTTTGCTTTCGACGGCGAGTGTGACGGATTCGATCGCGCCTGTGGTGCGGTTAGAGGCCTTGAGTGATGAGAGTTTGCTGGGGTTGATGGAACGCCTCGGTCGCATTCATCAATGTCACTATGGCTACGAAAAAACTTTAAATAAATCTGAATTGCAGCAGGTTTTACAACTGATGCGATTGCGCATAGGTGGCAGCGCTGCGGCCTCATTACTGACGCCTGGAGAACTGGTGCGAGACTTTACAGGGGTATTAAATGTCCTGCATCAAAACCCTACTCTTTCTCTGGATGCCGTGCTTCAGCAGGAACCTGTGGTCAAACGATCGGCTGACACTGAATCGGTTTCGAAAGAATTTGCTGAATTTACGCTATGACCTCGCAATGTTAAAAAACAATATTGAAGATGGGTCTGGGGTTTAATCTTCACGAACTCCGAAGGCCATTTGCATAATGAAAGGCTTGCCACCATCTTCGTGGTAGCGATCGGCCCATTGCCGAATGACTTCATCGAGTTCTTCTAGGGCTTGATCAATGCGATCGGCAGGAATATCTAATGCTTCTAAGACCCGCATGTAGTTTGTTTGACGATCGGCCCAGCCCTTCATCAATCGAAAAAATCGAGCGGTATCTTCGACCATTACGAAGGTTCGTTCTTCATCGTCGTCAGGCGAATAGGTGGCGCGGGTTAAGGCATAGAAAGGCATGGACCAAGGAGATTCAATGCGGGTTACGGTGCCGGAGTAAAGCAAACGGCGCTTAATATGTTCGGCGAGGGCTTCGCTCAGCGGTAAGCGCTGCTCA
>JANMIS010000779.1:0-2050 GCA_031375925.1 Synechococcales cyanobacterium OTE_70_concoct_197_sub | reverse complement strand
GTGCTGTGGCGATCGTTCAAACCTAATCACTACAGCGATCAAGAACACTTCGGTGTGGAAGCTGCCGAAATCTATTGGCACTTTGTCGATGTGATTTGGATTTTGCTCTTTGTGATCTTGTATTTGCTGTAAGACCATTCTGAAATTGGTTAACACTGATGCGGTCCATTCTATTAGAGAACCTGCCCTTTTAAACTGGAGTAGGCGAACGGTAAGCAATGAGAGTGAGTTAGAAATTCTCCACGTTTATGAGCGCAATTGTCGGTTACTTGGGAGATGGTTAGTATGAGTGCTAGAGAGGTTGTTTTTGTACAACGACTGGCCACTCAACGTCAATCATGGTTTATCAATGAGCGTCGACTGATGCGTGGGATTTAATTGATTTGGCAATCTTGAAATCAATTACTGAATTTCCGAAACATTTTAGACTTAACTTGCTATAATCCCTGGACGATCATTCATCTGTTTTGTAATGGTTCAAACCCCACTCAAACCGCTAATACTTGAAGAATTTCTTAAGCTGCCTGACACAAAACCAGCCAGTGAGTTTTTCGATGGACAAATCATTCAGAAGCCTATACCCCAAGGAAAGCACAGTACGATTCAAAGTGATTTTGGGACATTGGTGAATGGGGTGCTCAAGTCCAGTCGGATTGCTCGTGCCTATCCTGAATTGCGATGTAGCTTCGGGGAGCGGTCGATCGTTCCTGATATAGCGGTCTTTACCTGGGAACGAATCCCGCGTGATGCGGACGGCAAGGTGGCCAATGCTTTTCAGCTTGCACCGGACTGGACCATTGAAATCCTCTCGCCCGACCAAAGCCAAACCAAGGTTGTCCGCAATATTCTCCATTGTCTGGATCATGGCACCCTGATGGGCTGGTTGATTGATCCTGCGGAAGAGATGGTTTTTGTGTATTTTGCTAATCGAACGATCGCAGTGTTTGAGGATAAAATCCAACCGCTTCCTGTTCCAGAATTTGCGAAGGCGATTGAGTTGACGGTCGGGGAGATTTCCCGTTGGCTTGAGGATTAGTGACATAGAATCAATCAACACTCGTATTTGCCGATCGATATTTCTTATGCGGATACGTGATTGCAATAATTATTCCTTCCTCCGGACATATAATCCGTCAAAACAATCAAATTACAAGTAATTCACGATCGAGGATCGGCCATCCTCCTTCTGCAAAAAGATTTACATAGTAGCAAACATCAAGCGAGAGAATTCACAAGTACTTGTTCATAAGGCCAAGCGGAAGCAAGACAATCGCCACTCAAGTCACAATTTCCCCATAGCGTAAATTCCCCATAATCCACTCAATCAACATCTGCAACTTCACCGACTATCAATTTGTAAAAATTCCATTCAATTTGATCCTGTTTTTTATTCTCGTGGTAAATTGTCCATGATTCTCTGTGCTTTGATCAGTTGCCCTCTACCAGCCGCCTGCTATGAATTTGCCGTTTATTCTTAACGTCCTAATTAGCGTTGTCTTTATTTATTTGATCTTGAGTCTTCTCGCTTCTGAGATTCAAGAATTGATTACAACCTTGCTGCAATGGCGGGCAAAACATCTCAAGGACTCGATCGAAAGCCTAATCTCTGGAGGCAGCTCCCAAGAATCTCGCAAAGTCAATGCCTTAATGAATAGCATTTACAACGATCCCCTGATTAAAAATATCAACCAAGAAGCCCACGGGATCGTCGCAACGGGATTTCGATCGGTCACGCGAGTCATCTTTCCCGGCAATCGTAAAGGATCATTTGGAACCAATCAATGTACGGGTCCGTCCTACATTGAACCGGAAACATTTTCGACGGTGATGCTCGACTGCATGGGCGTTAATCACCTCACGGACAAACTGGTCGAAATTCGCCTTGAAAAATTTGCTCGACGGATCACAGGCGATGTTGTTATGGTGGACGATCGAATTGAATCAGTCCCCAATCCAACGGCCAACACTGATACTCCGAGTACTCCGAGCACAGCAGCTACTGCCGGAGATATCTGGAGCCGAGCGATCAGTCTCGGCATTGATCTTGGCG
>JANMIS010000765.1:0-1566 GCA_031375925.1 Synechococcales cyanobacterium OTE_70_concoct_197_sub | reverse complement strand
TGAGGAGATTAAGCAGAAGGGGCGATCGTGGGAGGCGTTGTCTTTAGATTTGCTTAAGGGAAATTTGGGAGGCAATTCCCATTCTGGGAGGCTCTGCCAACGGGTAGTATTGCGATCGAGGTCAAGAAGCGTTCAGTTTGTCTGTTCCGAGTGGTGTGATATGCGGAAACTTTCTGCCTAATCTCTCCAAATTAGGATGATGGGCAGAAAGTTTCTATCTAATAATTGTTAGACCTCACAAATAGCGACATATGAAGATCCGACGCTTTCAACCCGGCGAAGAACTCGCGCTTTTCGAGGTCTATTACTCCGCCATACATCTCATTGCTAAAAGTGATTACTCAGAGTAGCAGTTAAAGGCTTGGGCACCATCAGACCTTGATCGAACGTGAGCCAAACTGCACAACCGTTCTCCGAGCGATTCGGATTTGTCATAGTCGAGCACAGAAAATCTGTTATTCGAGGCGTTGAATTGCGAAACGCGCTGATGCGGAAGGGACTGTCAGACATCGCGCTACAATAGAACAACTGAAGTCGCAGCGAGGTCAAAGCTCATGGCAGTCCGGCAACCCCGATATAGTAAAGAAGAATTTACTCAGCGTGGGAATACGCTTTATGAGTCCAAAATCCGGTCTCAGGTTGAGCAAATCTATCAGAGCAAGATTGTCGCGATCGATATTGAGACAGGCGAATTTGAAATTGGTGATGACAGTTTGAGTGCTGCCGACCGATTGTTCCAGCGCTTACCCGATGCTCAACCTTGGTGCATTCGGATTGGTACAGGTCCAGTCCATCGTTTAGGATTTCATGCCCTGGTAGAAGCACAATGATGTTTGGCTTTGTACATAATCGAGAAGCGATTGTTCAGTTTGCGGTCATTGGTAATCAGCAAAAGAAGCAAGTGATTCGCGCCGTTATTGACACGGGCTTTACGGGAAATTTAACCCTGCCGCCAAGCATGATTGCAGATCTGGAATTGACGTGGTTTACACAGCAAGAAGGATTTCTTGGTGATGGAAGTCGTAGAACATTTGATGTCTACAGTGGGACAGTCATATGGGATGGTCAGCTTCGGGTGATTGAGGTCAATGCTTCTGATACAGCGCCTTTAGTCGGAATGTCTCTCCTAGAAGGGTTTGAACTCAGAGTCCAAGCCTATGAAGGTGGATCTGTGGCAATTCTACCGATCGCGTAGTTGTTGGAAATCTATTTGGGCACAGTCTAACAACCCTAGTGCAGCGGACGGTATCAAGATCTAGTGGTGATACAAATACTGTTTGCATTTCGCATTGTTCGGCTGAAAGAAAGATTGTTTCCTCATAGTCACTCAGTCTGCGCATATCATAGGCATCACCTAACAATACTCCGGACATTTTTAGTCGGCTATAAGCCCGTATTCTCGTAGGGATTGGAAGTTTGGGTGGGATTTAATCAAGGTTGGGTCTAGGTCTAACATTGCAATAAATCGGTCCAATAAGTGGTTATTCAGTGCGCCTCATTTGACATTATTAGGCGATGTGCGACTTTCATATTCCTTCGGAGTGGCGTTTCAAGTCGAATTTTCAG
>JANMIS010000733.1:0-2481 GCA_031375925.1 Synechococcales cyanobacterium OTE_70_concoct_197_sub | reverse complement strand
CGTTCGGCCAAGGAGGCGGTGAACGTCCATCGCGTGGCGGTGGCGGTGCTCCCGGTGGCGGAGGTGGAGGTCCTGGAGGCGGCGGTCCTGGGGGCGGACGGGGCTTTGGTGGCGGCATGATGGGCGGTGGGATGATGGGAGGTGGAGGTATGGCCTCGCTTCTCATGATCAAAGAGGTCCGCGATGAACTCAAAATGGACGAAGATCAGAACAAAGAATACGAAGCGTATAGCAAAGAAATGATGGAAGAAATGCGAACTTCCATGGCCAGCATGTTTGGTGGAGCCGGTGGACCTGGCGGCGCCGGTGGACCTGGCGGCGGAGGAAGAGGTGGCGCGGGCGGCGGTGGACCAGGGGGAGCAGCGGGTGGTGGACGAGGCGGGCCTGGCGGCGCTGGTGGCGGGATGGATAGGACAAAGATCCAAGAAGCTTTGGCATCCATGCAGGAAAAAGCAGAAACCAAGCTCGGTGATCTTTTGGATCCTGTCCAAATGGACCGTTTGGTAGGACTCTACATTCAGCGAGATGGCGTTCGAACTTTTAGCAGCAAGACCGTCTCAACGAAATTGGAAATCACGACAGACCAAAAGGCGAAACTCAAGGATCAACAAACCGCTGCCATGGAGGAAATGCGAGCTGCCATGACTCCAGGTTCCGGACCGGAAGTCTTCGAAAGTTTCCGCAAGAAGTCCGAGGAAAAGGCGATGGAGTTGTTGACGCAAGCTCAAAAAGACAAAATGGAATCGCTAAAGGGTTCCAAGTTTGAGTTTCCTGCCGCTCCGGCTGGCGGACGTGGCGGACGAGGTGGCCCTGCACCACAGTAATGCATTCCACTCAGCTTGACTGAGTTTGAATAAACCGATTGATAAAGTGGACTGAGGCTGGGAGTATATACCAGCCACAGTCTGTTTTGCGACTCTTATTTCCGAAGTTTGCTGCCATGAATCGATCTGTTCTTGTTGCTGCCCTCGTAGCCTTTGCTTCGCTCCTGCCTCACCTTCATCTGCTCGGTGAGGACCCCGTCGAAATCTCTATCGTTGCAAAAAAGATCCACGCGAGCGGATATGTATGGGATGGGCACAACGATCTGCCATGGGCAGCTAGAGAAAGAAATGACGTTAGATTTGAAAACATCGATCTATGGAATGAGCCCAAACTACACACGGATATCCCACGACTCAAAGAGGGAAATGTCGGAGCTCAGTTTTGGTCCGTCTTTGTTCCTGCTAAAACGCGACAGGCTGGCACGGCATTTCAGACGACGATGGAGCAGATTGACTGCGTCTATGCCATGGTCAAAAAGTATCCGGACGTCTTTGAGATTGCTTTAACAGCCGGAGACGTTGAACGCATTCAAAAATCGGGCAAGATTGCATCGCTCATGGGTGTAGAGGGTGGCCACTCGATAGAGAACTCTTTAAGCAAACTTAAAGAGTTATTTGCGAGAGGCGCCCGATACATGACGTTGACGCATGGCGACACGTTGGATTGGGCCGATGCAGCCACCGATCTTTCGCAATGCGACGGACTTTCTACATTCGGCGAGGAAGTCGTACGAGAAATGAATAGGATGGGAATGCTCGTCGACTTATCGCACGTTTCGCCTGCGACCATGTCCGACGCTTTGAACATCACGAAAGCTCCTGTGATCTTTTCGCACTCCTCAGCATTAGCCGTCGCGGACCATCCGAGAAATGTTCCCGACGACATTTTGCTTCGAGTCAAGCAAAATGGCGGCTTGGTGATGATCAACTTCTTTTCCGGATTCGTCGTGCCGGAGTCAGCTAAGAATCTAAAAGACATGTTCGGTGCTCGCCGAGCTATCGAGAAAGAGTTTGGCAGCGAAACCGATGCTAGCAAGAATGCGATGCTGAAATGGAAAGCGGCACACCCGACGATTCCTGGGCACATCTCCAACGTGGTGAATCACATCGATCACGTTGTTAAGACTGCCGGCATAGATCATGTGGGCCTAGGAGGCGATTTCGATGGCGTAGATATGCTTCCCAAAGGGCTCGAGGACGTTTCCAAGTACCCAGCGATCACAGAGCTTCTGTTAAGGAAAGGTTACTCTACATCCGACATTCACAAAATCATGTCCGGCAACATGATGCGAGTCCTAAAAGCATGTGAGGCAGCAAAGGGATAGCATCCTCCGTGGAGCTCACCAGTCAGCTTGGGCCATCTGACGATCCCACGGCATCATTCCTGCAGACATTAAGGTCCCCTTTGTTTTCGTTGTTCCCAATATGGTTCGCCGAGGGCAGAGGAAAGCGGGAATGGCACGTGCCGAGGGCCATGAGGCAAGAATCAAACTACATTTGCGACGAAGCATGTAGCGGATGCCCTCTGACCTCTTGTATATTTCCGATTGTTTTGTGCTGCTGAATCTTTAAGGCTTTGTGGCGAGCCGGCGGCGCCGCTTCTGCCGAAGTACTTTTTGAATCTCCAGACCAAGTCGGCCCACATGCGACCGTCGAT
>JANMIS010000731.1:0-9401 GCA_031375925.1 Synechococcales cyanobacterium OTE_70_concoct_197_sub | reverse complement strand
GGTAGTCTACAGAAGTATCTAAAAAAGGAGGCTCCGATGAGCCTCCTTTTTTACAGAAATTAACCGTCTAGTTAAAACTTAGAACTAATAAGTTTCGACATGCCAACGCTCTTCTTTTTTCATAGAGCGAACATAGTCTTTCCAGACGATGCCTTCTTTCGCCGCTTCCGCGCCCAGTGCTTCCTCAATTCCCGGCTCCATTCCGCGAAGACCGCAAATGTAAGTATGCGTTTTGGGATTTTTCAGCATCTTCCACATTTCGACCGCATGCTCAGCCACGCGGTGCTGGATATACATCCGACCCCCTTCGTTATTCTTTTGTTCACGGCTGATCGCATAGGTGAGACGGAAGTTGTCGGGGTAGCGTTCTTGCATCTCTTCAAGTTCTTGCTTATAGAGAATGTTCGCAGTTTGAGGGACGCCGAAGACGAGCCATGCAAAACCTTTGTAGCTGTTGTAGTCAGGGTTGGCAGCGCGCTCATTGTCCTTGAACATGCGCCACAGGTAAGCCCGCATCGGAGCAATCCCCGTCCCGGTCGCGAACATAATCACGTTGGTGTCTTCTTCAGCGGGCAGGAGCATTTCCTTCCCGGTCGGACCCGTGATTTGAACTTCATCGCCCGGTTTCAACGCGCATAGATACGTGGAGCAAACGCCTTTGATGGTTTCACCTGCATCGTTTTTGTATTCCAACTCACGGACGCAGAGGGAGACGGTTTTGTCGTCTACGTCGTCGCCATGGCGGGTGGATGCGATCGAGTACAGGCGCAGCTTATTGGGCTTACCTTTGGCATCGGTGCCGGGAGGAATAATCCCGATACTCTGGCCTTCGACATATTCAAGGTCGCTGCCTGCAATGTCAAATTTCAGGTGCTGCACGATGCCGACGCCGCCTTCTGCCACGAGGAAGTCATTAGAGACGACCTTGGCAGTCAGAGGATTATTCGGACGGTAGATATTGACCTTGACATTAGCGTGGGCGGACCCTTTCTTTGCAGCAGGTGCTGCAACAGCGGGTTCTGACGAGGCGACGGCGGCCACAGCCGTCACAGCCTCAGTGACAGCGGGCGCAGTGCCATCAGCAGGAATCACGTTCACGATTTTTCCACCTCTAGCGAGAATAGTCTGAGTAAAAGCGGTCATGCGATCGTATGCCACGTTAAAAAAGGTAGAGCCGCTTTTGCGAGTGCCCCGTAGGCCAATCACTTCATACCGATATGTGCGACTTCCTGAAGACTGCGAACCACTGGTGCTGGAATTGAACATTTCGATGAATCTCTCCGAAACCTATTAATCCTGTCATCATTATTAAGTATTTATTCTGCCTTATCCTGGCTCTACAACCAAGAGGGAAACTTAACTCGCGAGAAATATCCCATTAGCCATCCTTTTCGAATTCTAGATTGCGAATTCGCAGGGGTAGCTTGTGGGGAGATCGCATGTTTGGTAAGATTTGGCGTAAATAAATAGTACTAAATACTTACCATTCATTCCAAAGCACTTGAACGGGCCGTCATGGGGATCTCACAAAAGCGTGCAGTTGGGTTTACGTTAAAACCGTTCCAAGCATTTTTAGGGATCAGCCTTGTCACTAGAGCACCGTCCTTTCACAGGGGCAGTCTCTAGCGATCAAATAGGACGGCTTGTGATGTAGTGTATTGAGGGCGACTGTGGAGTAGTCTAATGGACCTGTCACTGGGTCTTGTTATCCTGTGATACCAAAATGGACTTTACTGCTTTTGAATTTAAGTTGACGATTTTTGTTCTTTGAGGGGACCTATGATTAAGCCAGACCGTGTGGTACTCATTGGCGTTGCTGGAGATTCCGGCTGCGGTAAGTCCACATTTTTGCGCCGGATCACCGATTTGTTCGGCGAAAGTTTTGTAACGGTGATCTGCCTTGACGACTATCACTGTCTGGATCGCAAGCAGCGTAAAGAGACCGGAATTACCGCCCTTGACCCTCGTGCGAATAATTTTGACTTGATGTATGAACAGATCCGCGATATCAAAGCGGGTAAGAGCATCATGAAGCCAATTTATAACCATGAGACCGGGGAGCTTGATCCGCCTGAGAATGTTGACCCTAATCACATTGTTGTGATCGAAGGATTACATCCGCTTTTTGACGAGCGTGTCCGATCGCTGCTCGATTTTAGCGTTTATCTCGATATCGAAGATGATGTGAAAGCGGCTTGGAAAATCCAACGTGATATGTCAGAGCGAGGCCACACTCTGGATGACGTCATGCAGGCGATCAATTCCCGAAAACCTGACTTCGACGCTTTTATCGATCCTCAGAAAGCTCATGCGGACGTTGTGATTCGCGTGTTGACCACGAATTTAATTAAGGATGACAAGGATCGCAAGATTCTTCGCGTCCAGATGATTCAGCGCGATGGGGTTGAGGGTCTTGATCCGGTTCACATCTTTGATGAAGGCTCAACGATCGACTGGATCCCGTGCGGACGTCAGCTTGCCTGTCCATATCCCGGCATCCGAATGCACTACGGACCCGATTCCTACTACGGTCATAATGTCTCCATTTTGGAAGTGGATGGCGAATTCGGTCAGCTTGAGCAAGTTATCTACATTGAGAAGCATCTCAGTGCAACCTCTGCTCGCCACCCTGGCGAAATCACCGAACTCCTTCTTCAGCACCGTGAATATCCAGGTTCTAACAACGGAACAGGACTTTTCCAGGTGTTAACAGGCGTCAAGATGCGTGGCATTTACGAACGTCTAACTAAGGGTGCGGCCAGAGTTGCGGTTGCCGTTTAGTCACTTCTAGTGATTGGTTTAGGTAATCGCAGTCATCAGATCTCCTACGATCGCTCTAGGGTTAATTGTAGGAGACTGTTATCCATGCATTTGTACGTTTGATTCATCCGGTGTTCAGTGGGGACTTGCGCTATATGGCTTCAACTAGAAAGAATCGAGCCGCTTCGCCCCGTGCTAAGGCGGGTATTGGTGCGGCTAGAGCTGTTAGTCAAGCGCAGTCTCTACCTGAAACCGTCACGGCTGTGGAGGATGCGATGGTTGATAACAGGGTTGATGAGACGATCGTGGATGAAGCGACTGCAACTGAGCCAGTTACAGAATCCGTAATTGAAATTGTTACAGATTTTGAACCTGCGCTACTGGTTGATGAACTCGATCCGATCGAATCGATCGGTGACTTGCCCATAGTCGAAGGCACCACACCCACAGCCGAAGACATTATAGAAGCCGAAGAAATCATAGAAGCGGAAATCGAGGCTTCATCGAATAGCTCAATCTCGGAAGAGATCGTTGCTAAATCGACAGCGGCCAGTGCTCCCCGGAATAAATCCAAAGTTTCAAATTCAACATCATCTGTTCAACGTTCCAAAGGAGATAAGACCATGACCCAAGAAACTGAAAAATCTGCACCCCTCGCGACCAAAAAAGAAGCCTCGATCGCTAAGACAGGCTCTGCGTTGCCTGTTCGTCCCGTTGCACCTGGTGAACTGACGGTGGTTGGAATGATTTCTTCGGCGGGTGAGCGCCCGATCGGGGCTGCAACCATGGTCGTCTTTGGGACTTACATGAATGGTCGTCCGATTGAAGCCTCAAACATGAAACTATTTGAAATTCTTCCTGGCGATCGTCCTGTTTTCTCCAGTGAAATTGCCTACGTTCCTGGCACAGCATCCTATGGTAGTCGGCCCATTATGATTAGCCCTGCGGGGCTGTTAGGCGCTGAAGAGGTCATGGGCAATCGTCCTATTTTCAGCAACGACATTGTGGATCCTGACTCTTCATCTTTGATGGGCTATCTCGACTAGAGCTGAGTGTTTGCCCTAGCTTTCTGAAAGCTAGGGTATTTTTTTGTCTTTTCAACATCTGGGTTAACTATGGCAAAGTATGTGCTCTTTGGTTCTTATTGTGAAAACGTGCTAGAACGCCGCGCACCCCATCGCGATGCTCACCTTGCAGGACTCAAACATCAACAGGAATCCGGCGTGTTAATTACCTTAGGTCCGACCCAAGACTTAACGCAGGTTTTTGGAATTTATGAAGCAACCGATGAGGCAACGGTCCGATCGCTCATCGAAAATGATCCCTATTG
Organism: Synechococcales cyanobacterium OTE_70_concoct_197_sub; assembly: GCA_031375925.1. GTDB lineage: Bacteria > Cyanobacteriota > Cyanobacteriia > Leptolyngbyales > Leptolyngbyaceae > JAAFJU01. The sequence continues at coordinate 5,311 of JANMIS010000731.1, read as the reverse complement.
GAAAAATGGGATTTGGACAAAATATGAGGTTAAGGAATGGATTCAGGCGATCGGCTGACCCGATTCTTTCGACATGCAGATTCTGAATTTTCTGAAAATCTTACTTCGTTGGAATGAAGAATCTTCCGCGCCGCAAACGAACGATTTGATTATCCCGTTCAAACTGACCGAGACATCGCGTGACCGTCACTCGGGTTGTGCCTGCTAGATCAGCAAGTTGTTGATGGGTGATTTGTAGATCGATGAGTCGGCCTAGTCGGTCTAAATTGGTGCGATCGAAAAAAGGCTCTCCAAAATGGTCCGCCACCCAATGCAGCATTTTCAGAATTCGCTCACTCGTGTTGCGACAGTTCGCCAAGGCTAAGAGTTCTTCTGTTTTCAGAGATTGCTTGATGAGTAAATCGGATAACCGATGAAAATCATGGAGTTTTGTGAGGACAGTAGGAGCCAAACACTCATACTGATGAGGCTCAGTTTTGCGAGTAACGGGATAAATCAAATCCCCCGTGCCCCACCAGCCCAAAACTGCAACATTTCCTTCCATATCCCAAGTCACTGACCGAATGACACCCGATTGAATCAACCAAGCTTCAGAAAGACTAGGGAGCCGATCGCCCCGTTTAAACGATCGGGCTTCCAGTGAATTTTTATGGGCGCGGAGAAGACTTAATTCTAAAAGTGGAGAAACGTGATTGGGATTTTCAAGAGCAGAAGAAGTCATGTTGAATAAACCGGGGTAAGAAGACTAGATTGAGACCAGAACTGAGTGATTTCCTGGGCGATTTGTTCGGAGAAATGATAGTGAAAGAAATGTCCGCCTTCGGGAATGCTGATCAGCCGATCGCCCGGTTTCACCCAATCTTGCCAAAGCTGTGCAACATCTGGCGAAATCACAAAATCCGCTGCTCCATTACAAATTAACAAAGGAACCTTGGGCCGAATGGGTGATATCTTTGCAATGTGAAACAGTGAATGGGGAGAAGGAGATGTACTTAGATCTCGGATCAAAAGCTTCACGAGGGTTTGGCTAGAATAAGGCGTTGAACCAAATAACGATCGACAAAGCTGTGCAAGAATGCGCGCTTGACTACAGGGCAACGTCAGGCGCTGCAAGTAATAATGGGCTTGCCAAGTCAGGGCAGGCTGAGGCGCTACACCAAAAAGGCTCAAGGTTTTGATATAGGTTGGGATGCGATCGGCGGCCATCATCGCAATCACACCACTAATCCCATGACCTGCCAAATGCATAGGCCGATCGCATTGTTTAATGTAATCTACCAATAAATTAACGGCTTCTTCCAGAGAACTAGCCTCATCACAGTTCTGCTGATATTCCCATCGCGCTATGGTGTGCGACCGACTCAGCGTTTTCAACAAGGGCAAGTCAAAACATTTTAAATTGGGACTGGCGCTAACCCACAGTAGATTTTCCTGCTGTGGAATGGCAGCTTCAGGTTTGAGATGAAAGGGGCGAAAGGAACGAGATGAGATCGCGTGGGACAACATAAATAAAAACCTGGGTCAAAGACATGTTACAGGCCACAGCCTGAGTGTTAAAGGCAAAAATAAAAGGCTGACGATCGCGCTTGAGATTTAATCCACTATCCAGTCAGCGCCTGGAATATTTCACGATCGTCAACCTCAATTCTCTAGAGAGAAACAATTTGCTGATGCAGGCTTAGATTAACTTTAGTTGAGACTAGATATCAATTAAAGCTCTTGAGTAGAGTATGGCACTTATTGATATTTTATGTCAATAATTTCTGAATATTTTTGGAGTAAAGACTTGAAAGCTAGTGTTTTAGCCTACGCCATCATATTATTCTCATATTATTCAAGGTGTTCCTGGATGCTTTTTTAAAGTCTTAAACCATGGATAATAGGATAGAGCGGCTAATTTTCCGAAAATAAATAACAATCTATCTCAACAGGCTTGTTTTCTTCAAGGAACTCCATTAGTGTGACTTTGTATAGTCCTGGAAATTAAATAATTCCACAAACTGCTCCCGAAAAATTTGTGAAAGCTGCTTACAAATGGATATCTATGTAGAGCTTCTGAGATTGTGTCTTTATGTATTCTTGAGGTAAGCGATGGAACGCTCTTTCTGTTCAGACCGTTCACGATGTGTTCAAGAAGACCCGATCGGGACTGCAACCCCTATTGAGACCTATGTTCTCTTAGAAGCATCCTTGCCGTGGGCGAGTGCGGCTTGGGAAACGCCGAGCATTTCCACGAAACTGCGAGAAACGATCGCTCACATTAAGGCACAACACCCAAATACCCGCTTCCTCTTAATCAACCAAGACAAAACAAGGTTTCGGCAACAGCGAAGCTTAATCTTGTATAAGCGACAGTCGCAATCATTAATGAATCGATTCGATCGATATGAATTTGTGATTGAACGGCCTGAGGAAGCGATCGAAATTTTACAGGGCTTTTTTGCAGGGCGATTTTCAACAGGCTTTATTACACGCCCCACACAGGATGTTTTGATCTGCACCCATGGGAGTCATGATCAGTGCTGTGCCCGTCATGGCAATCCTTTCTATGTTCAATCTAAGCGTATGGTTCAGTCACTGAATGTAGATGTGCAAGTATGGCGCTGTAGTCACTTTGGCGGGCATCGGTTTGCGCCGACGGCAATTACGTTACCCGATGGACGGGTTTATGCGAGATTAAACTCATTTTCACTAAAATCCATTCTGATGCGATCGGGTTCCCTCGACTTAATGATCAAATCCATCTATCGTGGATCAAGTTTGCTACCCTCAGAGCTTCAAGGCTTAGAACGATCGCTTTTACTGCGTTTCGGCTGGGCTTGGATGGAGGCAGGGTTTCGGGCGACGGTTTGGCCTCATCCGATCGCAGACTGCTCCAATGCGTTTCTTGCCCAGATCGATTTCCAATTGCCGGGTGAAGCTCCGATGTGCTGCCAAGCTCAAATTATTCCTGATCCCGAACAGTCTGTCACCCTGCGCGCCTCCTGCAATGTAGAAACTGAATCCACCTATTTGCATTACCAAATCCAGCAGCTAAATTTTTCGGCACTTCCAGCATTTGTCGCCGACCTTTCTCCTGAAATGCCCGTCGCCTAGATTGATCGAACTCTTGAGAATTGTGGTGCTCTATGAAATTTCAATTTGGAATTGAACATGAGGTCGCATTTGTGCGATCGAATGGTGACTTTGCAGATTTTACCAATACCGACTATGGGGAATTTGCGGCCATTATTGACCTATTGCCAGAATACGAATCTGACCAAACCTGCCTACGGATGGGCGATCAAGGAATTCGTCGTAAGCGTTGGTACATTGAAGGAATTGAACGCTTTGATTTATCTGGTAATATGGTGAAATGCATTCCTAAAGGGATTGAAATTCGGACGACGATTCATTCAAATATTGATGAAACGTTGCTGGAATTACAACTGAGTTATGCTCAACTCGTAAAAGCAGCGGCTCAGTTTGGGTTTTCACCGATCGCCACTAGCTTTAACCCCACCCAAACCGCATTTATCCCTGACCCACCCTTGAATGAGTATGAATTAAATAGAATGGCGCTGTCACCCGAAGATCGCACAGAACATCTGCCGCTACTCACCTATGGTCCTGATTTAAATCTTTCGATCGTCGGCGCAACGGCCACCGAGACGATCGACTGGGCTAAAAAACTCACCTATTACAGTCCCTATTTAGTCCCATTTAGCTATAGCCCTTGTCAGTATGAGGGCCGCCCTTGGCCTGGAAAGTCTGTTAGAACCTTTTACCGCACGGGACTGCGCCCTGCGGTCTTAGCATTTGTTAAAGATGCTCAAATGCTGATTAAGAGCGATCCTTCTTTGACCAAGCTCACGCCAAAAGCTTCTGAATGGGGCCGAATTGAGTTTAAAGCATTCGATAGCTGTGAAAATTTCGATCGCTATGGCGCATTACTTGCTCTCTTGAAAGGGTTACTTCTTGACACAACCCTAATGGCACGTTCAATTACACCCAACGTATCATTACATCAGCATTCTGCAAAATTAGGATGGGATTCAGCCCAGATTAATCGTGGGAGCCATCAGGTTTTAGCAGCGGCGATGAACGCCTTAACCACGTCGCTAGATCACGATCGCCATTATCTAGAATGCCTTGCCCAAATGCTAGCCCCCTAAACATCTCAGAAATATCTCACATTGCCTGATGGGATCATTGGCAGTTTGGGCAGATAGCATGAACAACCAATTGACAATCCGATAATGAAAAGCCAGATCCCTTTGTCACTTTTTCACCAATCTTTTGAATCGTATCACTCTTAAATTCAAGGGTTTTCGTACAGCGGATACAGACTAAATGATGATGGCTTCCGTCGTTGAGTTGATTAATCTCATAGTGCTTATGATCTTCTGCCAGTTCCAACTCTCGTAAGATTCCCATTTTTGCCATCAGATGTAGGGTTCGATAAACAGTGGACAGACTCAGAGGCGTCTGATTTTGCAGTAAGCGCTGGTGAACCTCATCTGCACTGAGATGCTCCCCCTTAGGCAACTGCTGAAACAGGATCATCACAAGGCTCCGTTGCGGGGTCATGCGAAGCCCCTGATTGTGAAGTGCGCCCTTTAGGGCGTTGAATGGGTGTGAGTTCTCCATTTCGGCTTGATTTTCTCCTAATTATCCCATTTTCGTAGGCACCTATTGAAAATCAGAATACAAGGCATCGGAGTCTAATTGCAACTAAGTTTCAGGTGGTCGATCGTCAGTATCTCTCAAAACCCTTGTACAGCAGCAAGATTAGAACAAAATCGATCGATCAATCTGAAAATAGCCTGAAATTAATTCTAAAAACATTAAAAATACATTTGACAATTTGAGTCAATAAACCTTACTGTAGTAGTTGATACTAAGCAACCCTTAATACTAGACAGTTACTGTTACGTTAATTCCTTCTCTATCTTCTAGAGCGCGGTGAACTATGCGATACGATCGTCTACAGTACGACAGCATTGAACGGCTTCCTTTCGACCTCGTGGGTGAATTTCTAGGTTTCGTGTGGGATAAACAGGACCAGCCCCGAGCACTTCGGTTGATTTGGTTAGGAAGAGAAACGATTATTAAGGTCTCCAAGTCTCTCAGAGGCGATCGCTACGATGGATGGATTCCTGGAATGCAAGTGGAAGTCTGGGGGACACAGCAATTTTCCAAGAAAAAGGAGAAGCTTAAACTCAATGCCGATCGGATATCTGTTCGAAGATATGCCCCAATCCAGCCTTTAATGCGTGAAGAAGCTGTATCTAGACAAGCGCCGAGCCAACCCACTTGTCAAAACTATTCG
>JANMIS010000710.1:0-1750 GCA_031375925.1 Synechococcales cyanobacterium OTE_70_concoct_197_sub | reverse complement strand
GGTAGATGTGCGCTACCAGAAAATGAATCCGAACGATCGGGGACATTACCCGATTGAACCCATGCAGGTAGAATTGGGCCTTTGGCGAGGAACCTATCAAAATCAGGAAATGCTTTGGCTGCGATGGTGGGATTTAGCCGGAAATCTACTACTCATTGGTCAAGAGCAAGCCCTGATCGAGCAGCATCGTGCTGACCAAGAAGAATCCCGTGCCGATCGGGAACAACAGCGGGCAGAAGCGGCTGAACAAGAACTGGCCGAACTCCGGTCGCTTTTACGACGGCAACAAGACCCATAATTGAAATCGTCTTAATAAATACCCCGATCCCCTGGAAGAAAACGTTAAAATAGATGTCAAGTCCACCATTCCCATCAAATTCGATCGGATTTGAGTCGGGGCTTTGTAGCATTTGGCGATCGGCTAGGCCGGGACTCCAAATCTTGACTTTCCAACCCCGCTGTCACAACGTTTTTGAAACGATTAAATATGACTGTATCGCGCGATGATTTCGACCTTGCCCCGCCCATTACAGAAAATCGCGCAGGTGATAGCGCTGATATAGAGCTTAATTTAATCAATGAAGACAACTTAATAGATGAAGCTGATTTAGTTGCCGAAGCCGATCGGGAAGCCGCAAAACTCAACGATGACAAGCTGCGAGCTGAAGCTGCGATCGTCGAGAGCCGCATCACCGATGACCTCAACAAGCTTCTCGAAATGCTTCCAAAGGACCTGCGAGACAAACTGAAAGCTCACCCCGACAAAGACAGCCTCGTCGAAGTCGTTATGGACTTAGGGCGTTTACCTGAAGCGAGGTTTCCCGGCAAGGCCGAATATTTGAGCGATCGGCTCATTACCCAAGCTGACCTGGACGAAAGCATTAAAAATGTCGGGGACTTCGGCGGCGACAATCGCGCCGGAATCGAGCGCACCCTTCACCGCATCAGCGCCATTCGGAATCGTCGAGGCGAAGTGATTGGTCTGACCTGTCGGGTGGGCCGCGCGGTTTTTGGGACCATCAGCATGATTCGCGATTTGGTCGAAAGTGGAAAATCCATCCTCATGCTCGGTCGTCCCGGCGTCGGTAAAACCACCGCTCTGCGTGAAATTGCCCGCGTCCTCGCCGACGATCTAGGCAAACGGGTTGTCATTATTGATACCTCAAACGAAATTGCAGGCGATGGCGATGTGCCCCATCCCGCGATCGGTCGTGCTCGGCGAATGCAGGTTGCTAAGCCTGAACTTCAGCACCAAGTGATGATTGAAGCCGTGGAAAACCACATGCCAGAAGTCATCGTCATTGACGAAATCGGGACGGAACTCGAAGCGATCGCCGCCCGAACCATTGCTGAACGCGGGGTCCAACTGGTCGGAACCGCCCACGGCAACCAATTGGAAAATCTGATGAAAAATCCCACCCTATCGGACTTGATCGGCGGGATTCAATCGGTGACATTAGGCGATGATGAAGCGCGTCGGCGCGGATCCCAAAAAAGCGTTTTAGAACGAAAAGCACCGCCCACTTTTGAAGTGGCAGTAGAAATGTTAGAACGGCAAAAGTGGACCGTTCATGACGAAGTGGCACAGACGGTAGACATGCTCCTACGAGGACGCCAACCCAATCCTCAGGTCCGATCGGTGGACAAACAAGGCAAAGTCACGGTCGCTAATGAATCCGGAGGACCCATCGCCACCCCGCCCCGTAATCGTCAAGTCCGGATGGTGCCCTTGGGCGGCGGAGATTATGGT
>JANMIS010000683.1:0-1684 GCA_031375925.1 Synechococcales cyanobacterium OTE_70_concoct_197_sub | reverse complement strand
TCCATACAGCGTCTCCATATAGTGCATCCCTAGTTGGCTTGTGAAGTCTCGGCGGCCACCCGCAATTCCGTAGGTTATGGACCGCAAAAAATGCCAGAAATCCCGCCAGCAAGCATCTGCTCGTTCTTGGGGATAAAGGCGGCCACCCGGTTCTAAAATTCCTGGAAATTGAGGCAAAAGTTTTGCTCTCGCTTCGTCAATTATTTCGCTAGCTTCGTCTCTGAGCAGTCGAGCGACGGGGATTGCGCCTGCCATCTTGGGTGCAAGCTGCTCGATGATTTCAAAATCTTCGTTTGTTAAGTAGCGGCGATCGTCGTCAGCTTGCTGGAACTTTGCGATCGACTCCGGCGGGTGCGCAGGACGCCAGGACGAAAAATCCATAATGCGCGCTTTTTTAATCAGATCTTTGACGCCATCACTCAGTTCCATAAAGCTCTCCGCCGATTTGTCGTGAATTTTAATCCTCTCACGCCTCTACCGGACCGAAAATCTCGCCTGCTTAAATCGACAAAGAGCAGAATGCAGAACTAATGCCTTCTTTACTGGAGCTAATCCTTGTTTTAGATACATTGTATAGACGGGCGATCGTAACAAAACCCACAGAGAATATTCCTCTGGAGAAGTGGTGATGATGCAAGAAATTTTTTGTTCTGATAGCGCAGCCGCGATTTGGTAGAGGTGGGGTCGATCGTGCAAGGGGGCAGATGCGATTTGGCCGTACATTTTACCGTTGAGAAACATCCCATCTCGCACGTCACGCCCTCCAAAAAATAGAAAAGGAGCTGTTTGAGTCAAGGGAACGATCGGGGGCATCATCCCCTTATCTTCCTCTAAGCAAATCCCTAAGATCTGAAAAATGCGGCGACGAAGCTCGGTTTGGCCCGATAAATCACTTTGGCCAGACGCTACGGCTCTGCGATACAACACGGTCAACATTTCTAGGTGGTGAACTTTAGCAATGGCAACAAATTTTTTGGGATAGAGACTGGATAGGAGCCGATCGAGATTGACACTCTCTGAAACGTGGAGCGATCGAGCTTGGACTTCGCTCAAATTTTCCACATGGTCTTGGAGCATTCGACGAATGGTGTAATTCGTAAAAGGCGATAGATGCACGGTTACTTTCCTTTTCCCCTTAATTTATGTGGGGAGATTTTTTATAGGTGAGAAAAAGTTCCGCTAAAAATTGACCTTTGAAGTTCAAGGGTCTTTTTTGTGAAGCTTCTCCCAAAATCTTAGCGATCAGTCTGGCTAAGTTACGGTGATCTCAATCAAAGTTGAATGCCGATCGGGATAGAAAAATTTCTGAATGATGTGATTTTGATTGAAAACCCAAGTCTTGAATTGCTGGGTAGTTTTTTCTGTGGAAATAAATACTGTCGGAGGCGGGGGTGGATCGCCGGAGTCGTTTTCGTATCGACCCCCTGCTTCAGAGTATAGAGAGGGCTGGATCGATACCAGGGGCGTTTCGCCGTCTAGATGCTTAGATGGCTGACTGACGTTGTATTCCAGACGATATTCTTGTCGGCGTTGGAGGATGGCGGAGACGATCGCTAGGTGTTCATCATCGAGAGAATAAACGGATTCCTGTTCGCCTCGTTTGCCTTTGTGGCGCACTTTGGTTTTGAGACCAAGTTGGGTTAGGAGCTGGGAGAGGATCCAGTTGTTGTTGGAGTCTTCTTTG
>JANMIS010000660.1:0-4895 GCA_031375925.1 Synechococcales cyanobacterium OTE_70_concoct_197_sub | reverse complement strand
GTATGGAATCGACGGTTCGAACTTTTGCGGAACGCTCGAGGGATGGCTCAAGTACGTCCATCCATCGGATCTCGAGCGAGTGAAACTTGCCGTCGAAGACTCGCTCCGCCGTGGCGTACCATTTCATCAAGAGTTTCGAATATGCCGGGATGATGGTCAGGTACGAATGATCAAGTCGCAACGTCAAGTTATCTTCGATGCGTCTGACGCGCCACTACGCATGATTGGCGTCAGCTATGACGTTACCGTATCTAAACGAGCGTCTCTCATTAAATCGATGCGACAGAGTGTGACGGAGTGCGTGGCAAGAGGGCGTGCTTTGTCTGAAGTCCTTGATTTTTTAGCTGAATCGGTTGACAGACTTGAGCTTGGAATTGCGTGCGAATTCGTGGTCGATCGCCCCATCGTAGGCATGAACGCGTCTCGCGGCGCAGTTCCTCGACGATCAATCGCAAAACCGCGGAGTTCTAACAACGCCCAACATTCTTGGTCGATTGCAATTAAGACGTCTGCCGGCAATCAACTTGGTACGGTCGAGTTTTTTAGCGAAAGTTCAAAGGATGCAAAAGATGCCGATAGCGACTTCACAACATCCATCGCAGAGATCGCAGCCATTGCCATTGAGCATTCGGAGTACGTTGAGAATCTAGAGTTGGCGAGAGAATCGGCTCAGGTTGCGAATCAGGCTAAGAGTGAGTTTCTGGCCAACATGAGCCATGAGATTCGCACGCCGATGACTGCGATTCTGGGTTACACGGACTTGTTGCTGGATTCTAGCAACTTCGAAGGGTTACCTGAACAACGGTCCCAAGCCATCAAAACGATCCAACGCAATGGCGAACATCTGTTGGGAATCATTGATGACATTCTCGACTTGTCCAAGATTGAATCGGGCAAGCTGGAGGTCGAATCGATAAGCTGCTCGCCAATCACGATCGTGGAGGAAGTAATTGGGTTGATGTCCGTTCGTGCAAACGCAAAGAGCATTGCGTTGGATTCGTTTTTCGAAACACGTATGCCAGCAATGATCCAAACTGATCCGACTCGATTGCGCCAGGTCATACTGAATCTAGTTAGCAACGCGATCAAGTTTACAGAAACTGGCAGTGTTCGTGTGGTAACAAGACTGATTGCTGGCGATCGACAGGTCTTAGAGTTTGATGTGGTCGACACGGGATTCGGAATGACACCGGAGCAACAATCTCGATTATTTAAGCCCTTTTCGCAGGCGGACACATCGACCACACGCCAATTCGGCGGAACAGGTTTGGGGTTAACCATTTGCCAGCGTCTAGCGGAAATCATGGGTGGTGGCGTCGAAATCGCGTCATCGACACCTGGGGTTGGTTCATGCTTTCGTGCGACCATCGCTGTTGGAAATCTAGCCGGAGTAGACATGGTATTTCCAACTCCACGAAGTTTGTCACCGAGCACTCAGGAAAAGCAACCCCTTAACATTTCCACGGGGACGCCCTTAGCGGGCTGCAGGATACTTTTTGCGGAGGATGGACCGGATAATCAGCGGCTCATTTCATTTGTCTTGAAGAAGGCTGGCGCCATCGTAACGGTCGTTGAGAATGGCCAGTTGGCTATTGGACATTGCGAGTCCGCATTTGGGCGGAATGAACCGTGGGATGTCGTGTTGATGGACATGCAAATGCCCGTTTTGGATGGTTATGCGGCGACCGCCGAATTGCGGGCCAAGGGCTATGGGGTGCCTGTAATCGCTTTGACAGCTCATGCAATGGATGGCGATGAAGCCAAGTGCATTCAAGCGGGTTGTGACGACTACACGACCAAGCCCGTCGATAAGGAAAAGCTTATCAGCAAGATCCTCAAATATTGGGTTAGGGCATTTTGAACACCTTGAGGACGGGAGGTTCCGTATACGGCTTGTCCCGGGTCGCCCCAATTGTTTCGAGCAAAACTATCCTCAAGCGACGGAGTGCATGGACGGTGTTCGTTGATGCTCCAATCGATCATTCAATCATCGTATGCAGCTCTATGGCCGTCTGTTTTTTGTTGTGATTTGCCTTTAGGATTCGCATGGACAGGAACTAGCTGCTTGGGAGGCCGACCATACGGGGCCGCCGCTAGATTGCCATTCACCTGTGCTGCACTGCGCGTAGAATGAGGGGCTCCAATAGTGTAAGCTAGTAAAAGTCAAGCTCCAGACAAAAGCATGGGAAAGCTCAATGGGTTTATTTGATGGAACCGTATTGGAACGGCCAGTGTTATGCGATCGATGTCATGCTGAATTGACGATTTGCAAGTGTCCTCCATTGGATACTCCAGCATCGAAGCAGTCGCTTAAAATCAGGCTCGAAAAGCGAAAGCGAGGCAAGCTGGTTACGGTTGTTAATGGCTTTCATTGTTCGGAGATGCAGATGGCTGAGCTCTTAAGTGCGCTTAAGAGCCAATGCGGATCCGGTGGTACCATCGATGGCGAGTGCATCGAACTGCAAGGTGACCATACACATCGCATTCGCGAAATCCTGATTGGTCGTGGGTATTGCCTATGACAATATGGCCTGAGATGCCTGACTGCGGCGTCTACCTGGTTTGGCCGAGCGATGGCCATGAATGGATCCACCCGGACGATGTCGCACAAGTCGGAAAGTGGATTCCCAGCTCGCGAGTTTTTCGTCGTCATCGTTTCGACGGCGAATACTATCGATTGCAGTATGGTGAACAGGTGGTACGAGTTAAGCCGACGATGTGGCGCCGCGTTGACGACGAGGGATTTACCGTCGGCGATCGCGTGGAGATTCTCTCGCATTTCCAGGAGAACGAACCTGGCTTGGGAGTCATTACCGAGATTCGATTCGAAAAGTCGAGCAACCGCATTCTCTACACGATTGAATCTCGAGAGCTCGCTCTTCCGCGACCTTTCTTGGCGACGGATTTAGTCGCATTGACGACGCGCCATCACTTAAGAGAACCTGACGCAGAAACGCAGTTGTGATCGAAACAGAATGCAGCGTGTGCCAAGCCATGCTATAATCGCCACATCTAGTTGGCGGTCGACATACCGTCTTATGCCCCACCTCTCCCAACGAAGCAATCGCAAAAGATGTTGACATTTACAGGAAAAGGCTCGTCGCAAACCTGCAACGGCGTCACTCGACGCGATTTTTTGCAGGCAGGTACGTTGGGTGCGATTGGGCTCGGCCTGCCACAGTATCTCGCTGCTGCCGATGCGGGGAAAGTGGATCCGAGTAAAAGCAAACGGTCCGCGATTATGATCTTTAACTTGGGTGCACCAAGTCAGATTGATACGTTTGATATGAAGCCCGATGCGCCGGCTGAAATACGTGGACCGTTCAAACCGATTGCGACCAATGCGTCCGGCATGCACATATCCGAAATTCTACCTCTCCACGCAAAGATCGCCGATAAATTTTCATTGGTCCGATCCTGCTTTCATCGAGGGGCTGCTGTTCACGATGCCGGTTGGCAGATCATGCAAACGGGGCGGCAATTTGCTGGAGGTGTAAACACCCCACACGTCGGATCGGTTGCAAGCTATATGTTGGGACGCCGTTCCGATTTGCCACCGCATGTGGTGTTACCCGAGATCATGGGACGAGGTGGTGGAAATCTTCCGAATGGTCAAGCGGGCGGATTCCTTGGCAAGGCACAAGATCCATTTGCTTTGATGGCTGATCCGTCGCAAAAGGATTTCAAGGTTCCCGACTTGCTGCCGCCGGATAACATCGGAACGGCGAGAATCAATCGCCGCCGACGAATGCGCGATGTTGTGGACAATACGATTCGAAATTTTGAATCGAGTGAGTCAGCGAAACTGATGGACGATAACTTTCAGGCCGCGTATCGAATGATGACGAGTCCAGATGCCAGGAACGCGTTCGATCTCAACCAAGAACCGATGTCCGTACGTGAGCGGTACGGTATGCATCGCTTCGGCCAGTGTTGTTTGTTGGCTCGGCGATTGATTGAAGCAGGGGTGCGATTTGTCACGATCAACACCTTCTTGACCGTGTTCGATGAAATCAGCTGGGATATCCACGGCAGCAAACCATTTACCTCAATAGAGGGAATGAAGAACGTTGTTGCACCGATGTACGATCAAGGGTACTCGGCGCTCATTGAAGATCTTCATCAACGCGGCATGCTGGACGATACGCTGGTTTGTAACTTGGCAGAGTTTGGCCGAACACCCAAAGTCAACCCTGCAGGAGGCCGAGACCACTGGCCGCAGTGCTTTACGGTGTACTTTGCCGGCGGAGGGATCCAAGGAGGTCGTATCATAGGGGCAAGCGATCCGATCGGAGCTGTGCCGGTGGAGCGTCCAACGGAACCACCAGAAGTGGTCGCAACGATCTTTCATTCGTTGGGACTTAATCTAGAAAGCCACTTGCCTGGTCCAGCCGGCCGCCCGTTTCCACTGGTTGATTTCGGTTATCGTGAGATCAAAGAACTGTTTTAGCGTAACTCAAGACCACCATAACCAATGTTCTTTGAGCCATTCTGTGAATCCAGTACCGAGCCAAAAACCCAACGAGCCGCAAACGATGGCTCCAACCGTGGCCCCCACGACAATGGAATACCAAGGAAACACCGTTGAGCCAGCGGAGCAACCCAGGCCGATGCCTATCAAGGAGCCCAATCCCACTCCGACAAGGGTTGGCGCCAACCGGTTCTCATCATTCGTTTCGTGTCTAGCCATCGAAAAAGTCGCTTTTGCTGAATTGATTCCTCGGGTTGACACAAATGGCTTCAAACTGTGTGCTCGTAGGCGCATGGATTGGATTTTGGTGTACGCGAACGGCTAAAGAAGTGGCGGCCTCTTATTGCATGGGACGCTTAAGAATCGCGAAGACGTCGCGAGTCCTGCCCTCATGCATGTTTGTATCAAATACGCTGACCAGCTC
>JANMIS010000631.1:0-10647 GCA_031375925.1 Synechococcales cyanobacterium OTE_70_concoct_197_sub | reverse complement strand
AAATATGTCCCCGAAACCTTGATGCCCGCGCTCTTTGAACTCGAAGAAGCCTTCCACCACTACGTCAAAGATCCCGACTTCCAAACCGAACTCAATGGCCTCCTCAAAGACTACGTTGGCCGTCCAAACCCTCTCTATTTCGCCGAACGACTCACCCAGCACTACGCTCGACCCGATGGCACAGGACCACAGATCTACCTAAAACGCGAAGACCTCAACCACACAGGTGCCCACAAAATCAACAATGCCCTCGCCCAAGCCCTTCTCGCCAAGCGCATGGGCAAAAAGCGTGTCATCGCTGAAACCGGAGCCGGACAGCATGGCGTTGCGACCGCCACCGTCTGCGCCCGCTTTGGTCTCGAATGCATTATTTATATGGGCGTTCATGACATGGAGCGCCAAGCCCTAAACGTGTTTCGGATGCGGCTCATGGGCGCAACCGTCACGCCTGTATCGTCCGGGACTGGAACCCTCAAAGACGCGACTTCTGAAGCCATTCGCGATTGGGTCACAAATGTCGAAACCACTCACTACATCCTCGGATCCGTTGCAGGACCCCATCCCTACCCGATGATCGTCCGGGAATTCCACTCCATCATTGGCCAAGAAACCCGTCGCCAAGCCCAGGAAAAATGGGGCGGCTTGCCTGATATTCTCGTTGCCTGCGTGGGTGGCGGCTCCAATGCCATGGGATTGTTCAACGAATTTATTAATGAAAAATCTGTGCGGATCATTGGCGTTGAAGCCGCAGGCTTTGGAGTTGAAACCGATAAGCACGCCGCAACCCTGACCAAAGGCCGCGTCGGAGTCCTTCATGGAGCCATGAGCTATTTGCTTCAAGACGAAGACGGTCAAGTAATCGAGCCGCATTCCATCAGCGCAGGACTCGATTATCCCGGTGTCGGACCCGAACACAGCTACCTCATGGACGTGGGCCGTGCCGAATACTACGCCGTGACCGACCAGCAGGCGCTTGACGGGTTTCAGCGCTTGTCGAAACTCGAAGGCATCATTCCCGCTTTGGAAACATCCCATGCGATCGCCTACCTCGAAACCCTCTGCCCACAGCTTGAAGGCAGCCCAAAGGTCGTCCTCAACTGCTCTGGACGCGGGGACAAAGACGTACTGAGCGTCGCCAAGGTTCTAGATGTCAGCGGCAGCTAAAACCAGTTTTCATTTATATAAGGGATTACATGCAAATTCTGTCTCCCTGAGCCTAGGCTGGTGTCGATGCAGGTTGATTGCTCTACACTGACCTAGGCTTTACTTTTATTATTTTACTGCTATGACAAAACGAGCACTCATCACCGGACTCACCGGACAAGACGGATCCTACCTTGCCGAATTCTTAGTCGAAAAGGGCTACAACGTATATGGTCTCGTGCGCCGATCGAGTTCCAGCAACCTTCAGCGCATTTCCCACCTCGGCAAACAAATCCACATTCTCTCCGGGGATTTGCTCGACCAGTCCTCTCTGATGGACGTAATCACCGAGTCCCAGCCCGACGAAATCTACAACCTCGCTTCCCAGAGCTACGTCCCCCTTTCCTGGACCCAGCCCGCCCTTACCGCTGAATACACGGCTCTAGGCGTTTCCCGCTTACTCGAATCCATCCGCCGCTGCAAGCCCGACGCTCGCTTCTACCAAGCCTCCAGCAGCGAAGTCTTCGGCCAACCTGACGAATCCCCCCAGACCGAGCGAACGGCCTTCCGCCCGCGAAACCCCTACGGTGTCGCCAAAGCCTACGCCCACTGGATGACCGTCAACTATCGCGACCAATATAAGCTCTACGCCTGCTGTGGCATCACCTACACCCACGAATCACCTAGACGGGGTGCGGAGTTTGTGTTTCGTAAAATCACTCGAACGGCGGCGATGATTAAGCTGGGACTCGCAACGGAGTTAAAACTCGGGAATATTGATGCGGTTCGTGACTGGTGCTACGCCAAGGATGTGGTGAAAGCCATGTGGCTGATGCTTCAGCAGGAAATGCCCGACGATTACATTATTGCGAGTGGGAAGGTTCATTCTGTCAAAGAACTTGTAAAGTATGCATTTGATGCCGTGAATTTGGATTGGGAGGCTTATGTGTCGGTGGACCCGGCGTTTTATCGGCCTGATGAAGCAGTGCAGTTGATGGGTTCGATCGCAAAAGCTAAGCAAAACCTCAATTGGGAACCCGAACATTCATTAAAACAACTGGTAGAACTCATGGTGGATTATGAAATGCAGGATTTAACTCAAGGGAAATAGCTCAGGGAAAACAGTCTGCATTCTTTTTTGGGATTACTAAGTTCTGAGAAATGAGCAGACGGATTGGCCATGGTTTACCAGTTACGCATTTCAGACATGCCCGAAACCGAGCGTCCCCGTGAACGCTTGGCCGCTCAGGGATCCCAGGCCCTTTCTACAGCAGAACTAATTGCTATCTTGCTCGCGACGGGACAGGGCGCTGGGAAGCTGTCAGCGTTGGGGCTGGGGCATCTGGTATTGAAGGAAATCGGGCAATGCACTCGGGATCCTCTGGTGGCATTGCGATCGGTCAACCTCAAGGAACTCACCGAAGTTCACGGCGTTGGTCCGGCCAAAGCGACGACCATTTTGGCGGCGATCGAACTCGGTAAGCGCGTCTATCAAGCCGGACCACCCGAAAAAACAGTGGTCAGCGATCCGTCTATTGCCGCTTCAGCTCTGAGTTACGATCTCATGTGGCAATCCCAAGAACGGTTTGCGGTGGTGATGTTGGACGTGAAGAATGCCATCATGGGCAAGCAAGTGGTGACGATCGGCACTGCAACTGAAACCTTGGCCCATCCCCGCGAGATTTTCCGATCTCTCATTAAGCAGGGTGCTGTGAGTGCGATCGTCGCCCACAATCATCCTTCAGGTAATTTAGAACCTAGCCCTGAAGACATTGAACTGACCAAACAACTGTTAAAAGCTTCACACATCCTATCCATTCCATTATTGGATCATTTAATTTTAGGAAATGGCGAATTCGTTAGTTTGCGTGAGAAGACGAATCTGTGGTCCACAGAATGAACCTGATCCAAATGATGGGCGTCGTTAAATTTAACATGTGCGATCGTCTCCAGAAGTTTCAACCTATCACCTCCACGCGCCTAAGGCAAAACCACAAATCGCTGATAAGCAACCTGAGCCGCCGCCTGCTCTGCCGCCTTCATCGATCGCCCATGCCCCACCCCACAAACCTCATCGCGGACCCATACCTCCGACACAAAACGCGCTGGATCATCATGCACCGCACTCACTTCCTGCGTCCGATATTGTGGCAGCGTCTTCCAATTGCCTTGGGTCCAATTTTGCAAAGCGGCCTTGTAGTTTTGCCTTGCCGGATCCGCGAGAATTTCATTAGATTGCGTCAAAAATAACGGATCCAACCAGACATGAACCCAACTCAAATCTTCCGTGCTGAGATATAGAGCCGCCAACACCGCCTCCAAACTGTCTGCAAGACGCGACGATCGCCCCGCCCGATCTGCCGACGCACTGCCACCTAGCAGCAGGTACCGATCGAATCCCAAATCATCTGCAATGGTCGCCAGAGACCGATCGCTAACGAGCTGCGATCGGAGCGCCGTAAAGTCCCCAACCTTCAAATCAGCAAACTGCCGCAACAGAAAAGCCGCCGCCGCCAACTTCACCACCGCATCCCCCACAAATTCAAGCTGCTCATAATTCTGTTCAGCCGAAACCGTGGAATGGGTCAACGCCAAATCTAAGAGATCCCAGCGGAGTTTTGGGGACTCTGGATCAAGTCCCAGTCGAGTGATGAGGCCACGGAGTTGTTGTTGTCGGCGAGGATATTGAATGGTCATAGATTGGCTGTTGAGAGGTCTTTATGCCATTTGGAGAGCAGCATTGAGTTCAGGTAAAGCGACGGGATGGACTCGGGGGGTGAATCCCAGCCATTGTTTTGACACTTGAATGAATGGTTCCGGATCGCCACTGACATAAAACTGGGTCGGGAGCGCTGGGTCAGAATTTTGCAAACCGAGGAGAGAAAGCTCCTGACTGGCTGCGATCGCTGTCTGAACCGCAGGGTTGACGAGTTGAACGTGATTAGGCAAAAGCGATCGTAAAACAGGCGCTAGATGAGGATAATGCGTACAGCCGTAGACTAACGTGTCAATCTCGTTTTCAATCAGCGACGCAAGATAGCCCGCCGCCACTTCTCGGGTATAGGGATCTTGGACTCGATCGCTCTCAATCAACGGCACGAATTCCGGACAGCCCACTTGCCACACTTGAGCCGCCGGGTCGATTTCCGCGATCGCATCTCGGTAAGCATTGCTCTTCGCTGTCGCCGGAGTCGAAATCACGCCAATCCGTCTGCCCGCTGCCACCGCGCCTTTTGCACCGGGCAGGATCACCCCCAAAATCGGAATATCAAACTCCGATCGAACGGTTTCCAACGCCAACGCTGAGCTGGTATTGCAAGCCATGATCACCAGCTTCACCCCGCGATGAACCATCCAAGCGAGAATCTCTCTAACAAATAGAATAATTTCCTCAGGCGATCGGGTTCCGTAGGGCAATCGAGCCGTATCACCAAAATAGAGGACCGATTCATTGGGAAGCTGGCGATAGATCTCCTGCAAGACCGTCAAGCCCCCCACCCCACTATCAAAAACACCGATCGGTAAATTCCTCACACTCGCTCCTCACAAACGGTACGGATAGCTATCAAAGAGCAGCCTAGCGACCGCCTCGGATGTACTGGAGAATACCACGGGCGATCCCCTCTGCCATCCTCTGGCGGTGAGCGGGATTTCTCAAGTTCGCAGCATCCTCAGCCCCCGTCACAAATCCCGTCTCGACTAAGACTGAAGGCATAGTCGTCCGACGTAACACAAAGAAGCGCGCACTCCGCACCCCCCGATCGCGAACGGAGGCGGTCTGAAGAACGTTGGCGTGGATAGCCCGAGCAAGATCGTAGCCGCTGTCGTAGTAGTAGGTTTCCAAGCCATTCACCTCAGGACGACTCATGCTAATGGCATTGGCATGAATGCTGACAAAGACTGTGGCCCGCAGTTGCTCAGCCATTGCGACGCGGGGGGCGAGATCTAGGTCAATGTCCGATCGGCGAGTCATCACGGTAGAGACCCCATTTTGCTCAAGGATCCCAGCGACTTGGGTACTGATGTCCAGCACGATTTCTTTTTCTTGGATGCCGCCGATTCCGACGGCTCCCGGATCTGGGCCACCATGTCCAGGGTCAATCACGACCACCTGTTTTCCAGAAGGCACACGGGGGCGAGGAAGTCCGGGATTTGGAGATGGTATGGGTTGGAAGCCGCTGCGTCGCAGTTGTAGGACGAGGCTTTGGGGGTTGGGTTGGTTGAGTTCGCCGAGTTGAACACCAGAAGCGGGGAAAACGAGAACGGAAGCGGTCTGCGGATCGTCGTTGCGGAAGCGGACTTCTAAGACCGGACTAGAAGCAGTCAGGACAGGACCACGAATGTTAGGTGACAGTTGGCTGAACGGCAGAACAATGCGATAGCCGCCTGTAGAGCGATCCCAGTTGCCGCTGAAGGCCAGCCGATCGCTAGCTCGAATCACCAGTTGCCGATCGCCTTCGATTTCGACGGATTGAATACTATTAATCCGACCGACTCCCGGATTGCCCGCAGGCGGCGCATCGCTAAGTTGCGGAATCACGATCACCCCGGCCCCATCTGGAGTACTGCGTGCCTGCCATTCCCCGCTGTTAGCAGCAACGTTGAGGGTGAGGCGAACAGTGGGGGGATTGGGGCGGGACTGGGAGAGGATGGCTCGACTGACCCCGCGCTGATTGACGAGGGTATCGACGGGGGAGGCATTACTGGCAAGCGTTGCGCCTTGGAGTTCGATGTAGATTTGGCGACGATCGAAGCTTTTCGTAACCTGAATCGTCGGCAATTCTCCACTGGTACGAATAAAGAACCCATCGCCCGTAACTTGAAAGCCTTGAACTTGGGTGCGCGCTAGGCCGGGAAGCGGTGGGCGAGTGGCGGGCGGGTTGAAGACGGGATTCCCACTGGGGGCGGGAACGGGGACGTTAGTAGGGTCTCCGCCGGGGAGAGTAGACTGCTGAATCGGTGTAGGAAGCTTGATGCGCCAGCGGCGAGGCGTGACCCCTTCAAATCTGACTTGGGTGGGGTCGATGGTGAAGCCGGGAGAGAGTTCCACCACGAGCCGAGCCGTCTGGGGGTCGAACTGTCCTACTCGCAGGGATTGCACCCCGGGGGCGTTGACGATCGGTTCAATCAACTGCTTCCGCCCAAACCTCGTCCCCGGCAAATCGATTACTAAGCGAGTAGGGTTTGTCACCAACTGAGCGCGAGGCTGAACCCCTTCATCGGTGGTGAACTCCAATTGATTTTGGCGGGCATCAAAGTTCCACTGGAGCAATTTCCCAGCTTGGGCGGGTGTGGCCAATAGCGCTAGACATAACGCCGCTAGGAAGCAAAACAGGGAAGCTTTTTTGAAAATCATATTGGAAGCGCAGGAACCGGGACGACAAGATTATGAGGTAAGGAACCAAGTGGTAGGTAATACAAACAACCGATCGTGCAGGTATTTATACGCCCATCAGCCCCGGTACCGCACACTAGGTTAATACAAATTCCCTAGGTTTGCCTGTTATTTGACTGTTATGTCCGTTGGGCACGATCGGAACGGCGATCGTCAAACGAACACCCGATGGCGCAGAGAAGGCATTTGACGGCGGACTTGTTTGAGACGATTGGGGGAGATTTCGCCGATCGCAAACCCTGGCTCTGTCCCAGCATCTGAGAGAACGGTGCCCCAGGGATCGATGATCAACGCATGGCCGTGGGATTGGCGAATGCTGTTGTGCCATCCGGTTTGGGCGGGGGCGATCATGTAGCAGGTGTTTTCGATGGCGCGGGCTTGGAGCAGGACCTGCCAGTGATCTTTTCCGGTGTAGGCGGTAAAAGCAGCGGGCACAAAAAGCACTTCGGTCTGCTGCTGTGCCAAATGCCGAAATAGCTCTGGGAAACGCACATCGTAGCAAATGGACAGGCCCAATACCCCTAGGTCTTTGGAGGTATAAGTGGCGGGGAACTCGGTGCCGGGGACGACGGTGGCGGATTCTAGGTAGGTGTTGCCGTCGGGGACTTCGACATCGAAGAGATGGACTTTTTCGTAGCGGGCGGCTTCGTTGCCGTCTTTATCGACGAGGAGCGCCGTGTTATAGACTTTGCCGTTGCCTGCCGGGACGGGGTAGCCGCCGCCGAGGATGGTGACTTGGTAGCGCTGGGCCATGGTTTTGAGAAATTTTTCGCTTTCGAGGGCGATCGTTTCGGCTTGGGCGATTTTGGCGAGTTCGTCACCGAGGAATGAAAAGTTCTCGGGAAGGCCAATCAGTTCAGCCCCGCGTCTAACGGCGAGATCGATGAGTTCTTCGGCTTGGGTCAGATTTTTGTGCAAATCTGGCAGGCTGGTCATTTGGATGGCAGCCGCTAAGTAAGATTTCATAGCTTTCGTCAGGTGATAGTTAGGCGCAATGCTGAATTGCTCTGAATTGCTTATTCAGTATCCCCTCAAAGGGTGCAAAGCGTTGTGGATAGAGTCCTAAGATTATGCCGATCGCCAAGTTCCATGGAATCCCAGGGGAATAATTTCCGGGAGTGCAATGGTACAAATCGGTTCGGCTAAATCGCTAGCGGCATCGTGAATCCACACTTCGCTGCGCTGCTCGGGGGCGCTGTATACCGTGGATAGGAGCCAACCGCGATCGTTTTGACTGGGAAACTCGTTTTGGCCGGGGGCGTAGAGGGTTTCTGAGATGTAGTGTTGCGCGCCGCAGTCGGAGATCTGGACGTGACCTGTCTGACGATCGAGGCGGGCAAAGGCTTCGTAGAGTTCGCCGGGGTTTGCGTTGGGGCGGTGGGTGGAGAAGTAGGTGTAGCGCCAAGCTTGACTGACGACTTGGGGATTAACGGTAGGAAATTCGCAGGACCGATCCCAGAGCGTTTCCCAGCAAAGCAGCGGATTGGTTGCAGTGGGTTGGAATTGGAACTGCATCAGGCGGCTCGGGGCGATCGGTTCGGCGATGCCTTTGGGAATGTCCCTGACGAATTGGTTGGTGGTGAAGTCTTCGTAGCGCACCAGTTCGAGACAGACGGTGCCGTCCGATCGTTCTTCGCCGTTGCCAAAGTGCCACTGAAACCAAGGGTCTGTGGTGAAGCGGGTGACGAGTTCAAGGGTATTGCGATCGAAAACCAGGATTTCCGTCCCCAGTTCGGGTTTCCAAGTCAGGGCTTCGGAGAAGGTCTTAAGTCGGGCAGCGAGGGGCAGAAGGTCTAAATCTAATGGCGGTAGACAGAAAATTAGATAACGGCCTACTAGGGCAAAATCATGGAGCATCGTGGCTCCCCTAATGTCGTGGGCTAGGGTCTGGACAATCGCGCCTTGGGGGTTGCAGCGGTAGAGGTGAAGCTGAGTTTTGGGTCCGAAGCTAACCCCGAAGTTGAAGATTTCGTAGGTTTTAGGATCGACTTTGGGGTGAGCGGAGAAAGGGGTTTTGCTAGTGAGTTGGCCGAGGGAATTCAGCCCGACGGTTTCTAAGGTTTCCAAATCCATTTCGTGGGGCATTCCGCCTTCCCACAGGGCGAGGAGCTTGTCGGTCGTGGCGAGGACGCTGGTGTTGGCGGCATTTTTCAGTCCTTTCCAGCGGCCCAGCCAAGACTCAGACCCATGGGTGCCGTAGCCGCTGTAGAGATAGCTGTTGGCTTTTTCTTCGGCTTGATAGCCTTCGGTCTGAACGTATTTATAAATTCCCGTTGCGCCGGAGTCGGTGAAGTTGACAGCCAGCACTGCCCCATCGCCGTCAAACCAATGGTTGACATTGCGACCCGATCGTTCGAGACGGGCGGGTCCGTTGCGATAGAGAGTGCCTCGGAGGTTGGTCGGGATAGACCCAGAGAGAATCTGAAGCGCAGTCTTATCAAATCCTTGGGCGGTGTGTTGGACGCATTGGGACCACGATCGGAGATTTGAACGAAGAGCGGTGGGCATGGTATTTGAGGGCTAATTTAACGGCTAATCTGAAAATAAAGCTGGTCCTATTACCATCATCTCTCAAATCGACGGTTCTCTCATCGGGAATGTTCTGGTAGAATGCCGATGTCGTTTCACGCCGCACCCCACCTTGAGCCAGTCGCTTGATCTACCCAAGGTAGACGATTTTTTACAAGAGCTTGCCTCGATTCAGCAAACTGGATCGAAACGCATTGCCATTTTGGGTTCTCGCCATGTCCCGATTACCCACCAAAAGTTGATTGAGGTGATGATTTTTGCCTTGGTTTCCGAAGGCAATCGAATTTTGACGTCGGGTTCTACGGGGACCAATTTTGCCGTGATTCGGGGGGCGTTGCGCGCTGATCCGAGTTTGTTAACGGTGATTTTGCCTCAGAGCCTCGATCGGCAACCCCGTGAGTCTCGGGAGCAGTTGGAGATGGTGATGCATTTGGTGGAGCATCCGGATAACAATGAACTGGCGCTGAGTGAGGCGAGTTCGATGTGTAATCAGGAAATTATTTCACGTTGTCAGCAATTAATCTGCTTTGCGTTTCACGATAGTCGAACATTGCTTCAGACTTGTCGCGATGCGGAAGACCAACGTAAGTTGGTTACTATTTTTTACTTGGATTAGAGACTGCGTTTTGAGACCCGATCCCCCTAGCCCCCTTGAAAAGGGGGGACATGAGGTGGGAGGGATTTTAGAAACATAACGCTTTCTCAAAGTCCCCCTTTTTAAGAGGGATTTAGGGGGATCGGGCTTAGGCCGTAGACCCAGAATTTTAGAGCGTTTATTCTTTAGGATGTAGCAATGTTGTTTTCTAATGTGTCGATGAAGACCTTGTTGCTGGGGTCGATCGCAGTTGAGGCGTTTTTGGTGTATTTGCCTTTTGTGGCAGTGGCCCTCGCTCGGGTGACGAATGATTATGACATTGCGGCTCCGAGGGCGATGATCGATAAGTTGCCGGATTGGGCGAAGCGGGCAAATTGGGCACATCAAAATGCTTGGGAGGCGTTTGCAATTTTTACGGCTGCGGCTTTGATGGCTTACGTATCGGGGTTAGATAATGACACAGCAAGGCTTCAGGTGATGGCCCATGTGGGGGCGAGGGTTTTGTTTCCTGTATTTTACATTGCAAATATTCCGCTGCTGCGATCGTTAATGTTTGCAGTTGGGTCGGTTTGTGCATTTTCGTTAATGTTTGCCAGTGTGACTCAAAGCATGGCGGGCTAGAGTCTAAGCTTGTTTGGTCTTGTATTTCAGGGATGGTTTTCTTATGGCTTCTGCTTTTTCGTTTGATATTGTGAGTGATTTCGATCGTCAGGAATTGGTGAATACAATAGACCAAGTGAGCCGAGATGTGAACAGTCGCTATGACCTGAAGGACACGGCGACGACACTTGAACTTAAAGAAGAGATGTTGGTGATCAATACGGCGAGTGACATGACGTTGCAAGCGGTGATTGATATCTTGTCGCAAAAGGCGGCGAAACGGAATTTGTCGTTGAAAATTTTTGAATATGGAACACCCGAGTCGGCGAGTGGTAATCGCATTCGACAAGAGGTGACGTTGAAGAAGGGGATTAGTCAAGAGATT
>JANMIS010000617.1:0-6077 GCA_031375925.1 Synechococcales cyanobacterium OTE_70_concoct_197_sub | reverse complement strand
ACCATAGAGACAGGTATTGCCAATGATGACGCTATCCGCTGCCACGAACCCGGCTTTTCGACTCGGACGAATGATGATTTCGCCGCCGTTCATGCCTTTGCCGACATAATCATTGGCTTCGCCTTCGATCGCTAAAGTCATGCAAGGCAAATTAAATGCCCCAAAGCTTTGCCCCGCAGCACCGACAAAATTGAGATTGATTTTGCCGTTGAAACCTGAATTGCCATAGCGTTTTGCAATGGTTCCAGAAACCCTCGTCCCGACCGATCGATCGGTATTAATCACCTTCACCGTCGTTGCAAAATCAGTTTGATTTTGAATGGCAGATTGCAAAGCATCGTCCGCTAGGAGTTCATCATCAAGAACCGGACCATTGCTGTGAACCACTTCATGAATGAGCCAGGAGCGATCGGTGCGGGTATCAGGCAGCTTCGTCAGACAATCTAAATTAAGAGACTGGGTTTTCGTCAGGGCTGCATTTTCGCGAACTTTGAGTAAGTCCGCACGACCCACAATGTCTTCGAGTTTGGCATAGCCCAGTTTAGCGAGGAGCGATCGGACTTCTTCTGCCATAAACAGGAAGAAATTAACCACATGTTCAGGGATTCCCGTAAATCGCTTACGTAGTTCCTCGCGCTGAGTTGCAACGCCCACAGGACAGCTATTAGTATGGCAAACGCGCGCCATAATGCAGCCCTCTGCAATCATCGCAATAGACCCAAATCCAAACTCCTCAGCGCCCATCAATGCGCCCATCATGACATCCCAGCCTGTTTTGATGCCGCCATCCACGCGCAGCAGAACCCGATCGCGCAATTGGTTTTTCATCAAAGTGCTGTGAACTTCCGTCAGGCCCAGTTCCCAAGGACTTCCGGCGTGTTTAATAGACGATAATGGTGAAGCTCCTGTGCCGCCATCGTGGCCAGAGACTTGAATTACATCGGCATTGGCTTTAGCAACTCCGGCTGCGATCGTCCCAATGCCCACTTCTGCGACGAGTTTGACGGAGACTTTTGCGATCGGATTGATTTGGTGCAGGTCATAGATCAATTGCGCTAAGTCTTCAATGGAATAGATATCGTGATGCGGCGGTGGTGAAATCAATGTCACGCCCGGTTTGGAACCGCGCAGTTTGGCAATGTATTCACTCACCTTTGGACCCGGCAATTGTCCACCCTCGCCAGGTTTTGCACCTTGGGCGAGTTTGATTTCAATTTGCTTAGCGCTCATGAGATATTCCGGCGTTACTCCAAAGCGGCCTGACGCAACCTGTTTGATTGCAGAACTCACCGTGTCGCCATTTCGCAATCCCTTTAAATGCGGGAAAGTAGCCGATACGCCATCGACGACATCATAGACGGGACGGTAGCGAATATCTTCTTCGCCGCCTTCACCGGAGTTTGATTTTGCGCCAATTCGGTTCATGGCGATCGCTAGGATCTCATGGGCTTCGCGAGACAGCGCACCGAGGGACATTCCACCCGTCGCAAACCGTTTGCAGATCTCTGTTGCAGACTCGACTTGTTCAAGGGGAATCGAAGGCCGATCGCTTTCAATATCTAACAAATCACGCAGGGCAGTAAGAGGCCGTTCCGAGAGGTGTTTTTGATAGAGCGCATAGTGATCGTAGTTTTTGTCCGCAACCGCTTTATGCAATGCCTTGGACATTTCGGGACTGTTCATGTGATACTCGCCGCCGGGACGGTACTGCACGAAGCCGTAGTTTTCTAGTTTTTTAATCGTGATCTCAGGGAAGGCTCGGGCATGGAACGAAAGCGTTTCGTTTGCCAAATCCTTGAGTGTTAACCCACCCAATCGCGAAGGTGTTCCAAAAAATGCCGTATTGAGCAAGTCGCCGCCAATTCCGATCGCCTCAAAAATCTGTGCGCCGTGATAGCTCGATAGCAATGAGATTCCCATTTTAGATAAGATTTTTAGCAATCCATCTTGAATGGATTTACGCAGATTTTCCTGTGCGCCGATCAAGCTAATTTTATTCAGCTTTCCGGTTTCCATTAGCTTCTGAGTACGCGGGGTTGCCCACCAATGGCGCACTGCTTCTAAAGCCAGATATGGACAAACCGCACTCGCACCATAGCCGACCAAGCAAGCAAAGTGATGAGTACTCCAAGCTTGAGCCGTATCCGCAATAATCGAAGCCTTCATCCGCAAGCCCTGACGAATCAAGAAATGATGTACGGCACCGACTGCAACCATCGGCGGGATGTAGCTGGTTTCAGTATTGATTTGTTGGCTGTTTCCTTGATGATCCGTCCGATCGCTCAGAATCAACAACTCCTTACCACTGCGAACCATTTCTGCTGCTTTTTCACAAAGGGCCGTCACGGCTGCTGACAATTCATCCGGTCCCTGCGTCAAATTGTACAAAGTCGAAAGCGTCACAGCAGGAATCACGCCTGTTTTAATTGATTCGAGTTCGGCTTCAATCAAGCAAGGCGACTCTAACATTAGGGTTCGAGCCAATGACGCATTGGGTTCTAAAATATTGCCCTTGGCCCCGAGATTCATGGTCAGCGACATGACGAGCTTTTCACGCAGGGGATCGATCGCGGGATTCGTCACCTGAGCAAAGCGCTGTTTGAAATAGTCATAGATCAAATGAGGTTTGGCAGACAGGACCGCTAGAGGCGTATCGTCTCCCATGCAGAAAGTCGGCTCCTTACCCTGAGCGCCCATCTCATTGATGATCATTTCCACATCTTCAGCGCTGTACCCAAAAGCGGTCTGTAAGCGCAATAGAGAAGCATCATCGCAGAGTTCTTTTTCTCCGTACGCTTGGGGCTGAAGCTGTTGACGGTTTTGACGGAGCCATTCGCCGTAGGGATGCTGACGGGCGATCGTCTTTTTGAGATCCCAGTTTTTCAGAATGGTTTTAGTTTCGAGATCAAAAGCAATCATTTGCCCAGGACCAAGGCGACCTTTTTCAATGATTTCCGACTCGTCCAAAGGCACTACGCCCGCTTCCGAGCCGACCACAATGTAGCCGTCACGAGTAATGGCATAGCGGGCTGGACGCAGACCATTACGATCGAGCGCCGCCCCCACTTTTTTGCCATCGGTAAACGCGAGTAAGGCTGGGCCATCCCAAGACTCTTGCAGACCGCTGTAATACTCGTAGAAATCCGTGATTTCAGGATGTTCTAGCAGCGCAGGCTGATTTTTGTAGGCTTCCGGCACCATGATCATCAGGGATTCCATGGGACTACGGCCTGCTCTGACCAAGAGTTCAAAGACATTATCCAGGGTGGCGGAGTCGCTGTTTTTTGGATTGACGATCGGCTTCAACGCTTCAATTTGATCGCCAAAGTTTGGATGAGCTAGGCTGGACTGCTTGGCCATCGTCCAGTTGATATTTCCAAGGAGCGTATTGATTTCGCCGTTGTGGCCTAGCAAGCGCATGGGCTGCGCAAGGGGCCACTTGGGTAGCGTATTAGTGCTGAAACGACGGTGATAGACCGAAAAGCTGCTGGTGTAGGCGTTATTTTTTAAGTCGAGATAAAACTCACCCAAGACAGACGATCGGACCATGCCCTTGTAGACAATGGTTCGGCTCGAACAGGAGCAAATATAAAACTCGCGGGACTCGATCGCTTTCTCGATTTTCTTACGTGCAATGTAAAGTTTCTGTTCTAACGCATCGCCAGATTCAGTTGAGGAGACGATCGCCTGTACAATTCCTGGAAGATTCTCAGTCGCTTGGATTCCGAGCACAGAGGGATCACTCGGGACATCTCGCCAGCCCAGCCAGGTTAAGCCTTCGGAGATGAAAATTTCTTCAACTTGTTTCTGTTCGATCGCGGCAACTGCTTGGTCTTGCGGAAGGAAAATCATTGCAACGCCTGTGTGGGCTGCGTCTAACTCGGCCAATCCCGACGCTTTAGTCCATTGATTCAACAGATCCCAGGGCAGTCCCAGCATCACCCCCGCGCCATCGCCGGAATCCCGATCGGCGCTACATCCGCCTCGATGCTCCATACAACCCAACGCCACCAACGTCTTCTCAATCAAGTCATGACTCGCTCGACCCTGCTGGTCCGCAATGAATCCGACTCCACAGGCATCTCGCTCTTCCACCAGCCACGACTGCCCCGCAAACCCATTGCTCTGGGCGGCTAAGCCTGTTGCAGCTTGTTTCGGATCAGTTGTGCTTTCAGAAGCCAAAGGCTTGGAAAAGGACTGTGAATGATTGACGGACTGACTACCCATGACGTGGTTCATTGCGTTCATTAATCTGATAGGAGTTGGACTGAAAATTCAGGTACTGATGACCTAGGGCATTGATGAAGGTAGAAATCGAGCAAAAATTAAGCCGTCAGTTTGGCTGCATCAATCTATAACGATCGCTGCCGACACAGAAAGCGACATAAAAGTAGAGAGCATTAACAATAGCGCATCTCTCATTAAGTATTAGCGCTCTACATGGCACAAAAGTGCTGGATTATAGGTAAAAGCACCAAGACAAAGCTGAAAAATACGATCGCCGCGAAAAACTGGGGATTTTTCGGGTGGATTGATGGAGTCAAACAAAACTCCAGTCTTGGAACAAAATGGGTTTAAATTACGCCCAACCTCTAGGTGTCAGGTTTAAATAGAAACGACTAAGCATCAGAGACCATTAGTAAAAACTAAATGAGAGCAAGACTCTGAAATATTCTCCAATGCGGTGCGTTCCACGGAAAACACCCGTAGAGTAACAAATCTTATAGAAATTTTCAGCTTCTGACAATCCCTAACCCCAGCTAGGCGAAAAACATGCGTGATTCCTTCCGTCAAAAAATCCTATTTTCACCTCTTTCTATTGTTTTTCAGCCATTTTTAGGGTTTTTGAACCGATCGTCTCTCTTGCCGATCGAAGCGCTAAAATCACGACCTCATTGGTATCAAATGATGCAATATAAAAACTACTCCAATGCATGGATGATCGCTCTGGTCGTGAGTATATGGGGTCTCACTGAAGGTTGCGCACTCTCCGCCCCCACTCCTCAAAAAAATCCAGCTTCCAATTCCGTCCCAAAAGCCACAACCCAAAAAGCCACGACCCAAAGAGTGACCGCTCCAAAAATCCCACCCAAAAAAATTACACCCCAAAAAGCCTCAGGTTTACCCGTCCGAAATTTGCAGCAATCCCCGGCCCCAGCGCCTGCCACGCAAATTGTGATGAATGGCCAAACCCACAAGTTGCCCTGGATTCAGTTGACCACCGATCGGGGTCAGCGCCTCGGCCTACCTGACGGCGTACTCAAAAAGCTATTCAACATCGAATTTTTAAGTACCAACGATGCCACTCGTCAGCCGATCGGTTGGTTTCGCGCAGACACTACTCCGACCGCCGTTCTGCCCGTCCTCCCCAAAAGCCCCGCCAACCCAAACGATCGTTTCCTAGATGTCACCGATTGGCTCAGCAGCCTCGGCTGGCAAGTCCAAGCCCAAGCCCCGCTCCTCACACTCACCCCGCCACCCGCCACTCTAAAATCTCTCCGCCAAGCCGAAAACCCAAACAATTCAGCAATACCTAGCGATCGGATCGTCCTCGAACTCGATCGCCCCGCCCCCTACCAAATCGATGCTCAAGGCCAAGAGTGGATTCTCCGAGTGGGTGCTCAAGCAAAGGCCGAAACGATCGCCGCCTTCAAACCCACCCCCAGCAAAAAAATCGCCTCTCTGTCCCTCGCAGAGGGTCCCCAGACCATCCTAAAACTCGGGATCCCCCTCAGCACCAGACCCACTGTTACGCAGCTTAACAACCCACCCAGAATCGTCATCGATATCGGGGATGCTAGCGCGAGTTCAAGTTACAGCCATGATATTCTCTGGCAACCTGGAATTAGATGGCGGCAACAGATGTTGACGATCGGCAACGATTCCAGTTCTGCCCAGTCACAACCCATCACCGTCATCTCCTTTGAACTAACCCCTGGCACCCCAGGACTCAAGCTGCGTCCGGTCATGCCCAACGGCAGCAACGGGGTCCAAAGCATTGCAGGTACCGTCTCATTGGTCCAAACTGCACAACAAGCCCAATCTGTAGTGGCTATCAACGGGGGTTTTTTCAACCG
>JANMIS010000613.1:0-1493 GCA_031375925.1 Synechococcales cyanobacterium OTE_70_concoct_197_sub | reverse complement strand
CGTAGGATGCGTTGTCCCGCAGGGCAACGCATCGCCACAATCAGCCGGACATCCGAGCGACGATGCGTTTTGCTACGCAGAAACACATCCGATATTTTGAAATCTCAACTGCATTGCCACTGACATTAACCTCACTGATGTCTGAATCAATCCTCCCGCGCCCTCCCCATTGCTAGTTGTCTTATGTTGAGCTTCGATTCTGAAATTCACGATCAGGCTTATCAGTTTTTTATCCAGGAATCGGTTGAGTTTCTCCAAATCCTGGAAACTGGTTTGATGGATCTGACCCAAGATCACGATGTCCCCAAAATCCACGAACTAATGCGGGCGGCGCACTCGATTAAAGGCGGTGCGGCCAGTGTTGGCTTGAATAGTATCAAGCAGTTGTCCTATCAATTGGAAGACTGTCTGCGGGCGCTGTATCAAGATACAGTAGTGATTGATACGGAGTTAGAGGACTTGCTGTTGCAGGGCTTTGACTGCCTGAAAGGGCCATTGCTGCAACAGATCGAGACGGGTGAGCACGATGAGGAAACCGCGCTGGCCCAAGCGGAGCCAGTCTATGAGGCATTGGTGGTGCGATTGGGCGATGCCCTGTCCAACGTCGATGCGGCGATGCCGACCAGTGCCGAGCTGGGGATTGATATTGTCCTAGCAATCTTTTCGGGGGACGTGCAGAACGGGATTCAGCGGATTGAGCAAGTGCTGTCGAATCCGAATCAGCAGGAGCTGGTGGGCGAGATTCGAGCACAGGCGGAGGTCTTTGTGGGGGTGGGTGAACTGGTGAACCTCCCCGGTTGGGTGGCGATCGCTAAAGCCATCTTAGCCGCCCTCCAGCAGTCCCCCGATCGCGCCCGAAATTTAGCCGAAGTCGCGATCGTCGATCTGAAAACGGCGCAGAAACTGGTGCTCGATGGCGATCGGACCCAAGGCGGCGCACCGAGTGCGGCGCTGTTGTCCTATGGTGAGACGGCGAACGCGGGGCTGTCCGATCCGTTAATCTTCGCAATTGCCGCCCAGAATGCGGGCGATCTTGCAGCGGATTATCCGCCGATCGACGAAATGATCAATGCGGAGCGGCTGGCAGCGGCCACGACCGTGTTTGATGGGTTGGCGATGAATGGTTGGGCGGAGACTGAGCCATCGTTTGATGGCATTCCCACCGATCAGCTGGATGAGTTGTTTGCCTTGGCCATGGACCCACTGGATCTGGATACCAA
The DNA here is from genome assembly GCA_031375925.1 of Synechococcales cyanobacterium OTE_70_concoct_197_sub. Classification (GTDB taxonomy): domain Bacteria; phylum Cyanobacteriota; class Cyanobacteriia; order Leptolyngbyales; family Leptolyngbyaceae; genus JAAFJU01. The sequence goes on along the minus strand of JANMIS010000613.1, from coordinate 273 downwards.
TGAACCATGGGCCGTGCCCGAGGCAGCGGCGGCGTTCTCGCCGGAAGCCTTCGCATCGTTTGATCTGGCCGCTCCACCCATGTTGGATGCGGTGGTGAACCTGCCCACACTCGATGTGCCAGAGCCGTTTGCCCCATCCGCGCTGGAATTCTCGGGTGAGGCGTTTGGCGATCCGGCTGACGCCGCGATCGCTGGCGATGACTTCGCGAATTTGGACGCCTTTTTTGACCTGGCCTTGACCGATGAGGAGTTGGATTATGCCTCACCAGTCGT
>JANMIS010000603.1:0-1088 GCA_031375925.1 Synechococcales cyanobacterium OTE_70_concoct_197_sub | reverse complement strand
TCTGGCGGTCGTCCAGAGGGCTGTGATAGGGCTTGTGACTCAGTAGACATAGCGGTAAACGTGGATCGCGATCGGGGGACTTAGATAGTGTAGAAACCTAAAAACTCATTCATCCCTAGAGTGCCTCAATTCTGTTTAGATTAAACATTTCTTGCTGGAAGAATCTAGCCGCACATGGCTTCCATGGTTTGCCGCAAGTTCCGACAGAGCCATGATACGATCGCACAGCTCAGATTAAGATTCACGCAATGGCAAAGAAGAAAAACGATCGGGCAGACCAAGACTCGCCTTGGAAGAGGATTTTACGATTTAATTTTCGAGAGGCCGTTGAGTTCTTTTTCCCGGCTATTGCCGCTGAAATTGATTGGACTCAACCCATTGAATTTCTTGACAAAGAATTTCAGCAGTTGACACCTGATTCGGAAATTGGCAAACGGTTTGCAGACCAATTGGTCAGAGTATGCAAAAAAGGCGGCGGGTCAATTATTTTATTAATTCACCTAGAAGTTCAAGCAGAACCAGAGACCATCTTTCCTGAACGGATGTTTACCTATGTCTTGCGAATTTTTGACTATTTCCATCAAGCTCCGATTAGTTTGGCAATCCTCTGTGATTCCGATCCCAACTGGCGACCGATGCGGTTTAGCTTTGTCACGGCTGGAAGTTCGTTAGAATTTAACTTCACAGCAGTTAAGTTATTGGATTATCGATCGCGTTGGGATGAACTCGAAGCGAGCAACAATATTTTTGCCACTGTGGTGATGACCCATTTGAAGGCTCAGGACACGAAGCGGAATGAACCTGAGCGCAAACAATGGAAGCTGAATTTGGTAAAGCGGCTCTATGAACGGGGTTACGATCGATCAGCTATAGTGAATCTATTCGCATTTATCGATTGGATGATGATCTTATCGGGTGAAGCGAAAGTTTCGTTTTGGCAGGAATTACGCACTTATGAGGAGGAGCGGCAGATGCCTTACATTACCAGTGTTGAACAGATTGGGTACGATCGGGGCAAAGTTGAAGGCAAAGTTGAAGAAAGAGAATCCATCGCCCTCAACATGCTTAAGGACAATCTCCCCTTAGAA
>JANMIS010000574.1:0-5356 GCA_031375925.1 Synechococcales cyanobacterium OTE_70_concoct_197_sub | reverse complement strand
CAGAACTGACCCACTTCACGTTTTTACCTGTTGCCATGTCAAACTTCGCACCATGAAATGGGCAGGTAATTATCCCATCCTCAAGTTTGCCTGAAGCGATCGGTAGTCCAAGATGGGGACACTTGTTGACGATCGCACAGGCCCGATCGCCCGCTTGCGCAACGATGATAGATTGACCATTCGCCTTAGCTTTCAATGCTTTGGTTGCGCTGATTTGAGAGACCGTAGCAATTTTTGTTTTCGTCATGGAGATAGTTCGCTCTAGGATGGTTCGCAAATCATACAGGATTCGCTGTGCCAATGTCTGACGTATTTGTTCATAGGCTCTACTGCGAATTCTGAGGGCTGATCGCACCCGCTAACATCACTGCTAACGCTTCCTTACTGATATTGCCTTGAGCAACTTGCAGAACTAAATCGTAAGTCTCATCATTCGAAAAATTCAACACATAGCCATTGATAATCAGAAATACTTCTGTAACGGCAAAAGCAGTTCGTTTGTTCCCATCGATAAACGGATGATTTTTTGCTAAGTGATACAGATAGGCCGCAGCTTGGTCTGCGATCGTCGGGTGCAAAAACTCGCCTGCAAAAGTAGCGGAGGGCTGTGCCAGGGCTGACTCCAGCAATCCCAGGTCTCGCACCCCAAAAGAACCCCCAAATTCTTCCACTTGCTTTTCGTGGAGAACTAGAACTTCAGCTAAATAAAGAAAATCAGGAATCAGCAAGGCGACGATAAACCTCTTCTCGTTGGGTGACAGACTGCCGGTAAGCACTCAGAACTTCAGGCCGAACTTCCCTGTTCTGTTGTGATTTAAGTTGACGAATGGACTGCAAAACGCTAGCCATCAGAGATTCAGGCATTTCCTCGTTAAGTTCTGCCAGAATGAGTTCTTTAGTGCTCATGATTGAATGGTAATGAATGAATCTGATTTTAGCGGATGATCAAGATTTATGCATCAGCGGGATTAAGCGCCATCATTTGCCAGGTGACGAAGGTGCCGATCGGACTCCACAACAAATAGGGCACTAGCAACAATGCTGCACTCTGCGAAACCTGCGAAACCAAAATCGTCAGCGCAACCGCCACAAAAAATCCCGTACCCCCTATGATCACTCCCGCACGCAACCGTCTCAAGAGGCACATTACAGACGTATAGGACAGAGTGACAATCTCTAACAACGCATAGAGAACCATGAGGCCGATCGATCGAGAACTCCCCGGCTCTGTTTGCCAAGTGGCATAGGCCGACCAAGCCGCTGCAATGAAAATGACGGTCCAAATCAGCGGAATCGCCCATTCAAACGTTAACCAAGCCGGACGCCGCAAGCGAAAAAACCACCGCTGATCACTTTTGATCAGTTGGCTTAATGCCACACCGATTAAGACGGCGACGATGCCAATGACTAACCAGGCTGGAATCATTTCAGTGCCTTTGTGCGATCGGGGGCATCAACAGCATAAAGGAGTATTTACCTTTCCTATCAGATTTTTTGTCAACAATCTATAAGGCTATGAGGCGTAAACCTTGCAAATAATAAATGAAGAAGCGATCGGTCATCATGAAGCCTAAGTGATTGTACTGGGGTAAAGCTTGTTTTGAAGATTCTAGAAGATAAGCTCTTGCGTAGGAGTTCCTTGGATATTTAATGATCCATCTGTTGTTCATCTTACCGGAGAAAATTTTTATGTCCGAATTAAAAACGACTATTTTAAATCAATCCCTATCTTCTTTTTTCTCGAAAGGCCCTTTAAATCCCCATCCTATCACTCCATCTAAGCCCGCTTCTAGTTTTGCTTTAGCAGGGAGTGTTGCAGAACTTTCGAGATTTAGCCATGCTCCCAATCAAGTCACGACGTTTACTGACACGAAAGTGATATCGAATGCATTGTCTCCGAATAGTGCAAATACGATCGCAGATGCCAATGCAATCTTTATGGGTGGGTCAAATATTCCGCCATCACAGACAGGGAGTTCGACGGATGCATTGAGTATCGCTGATGGCAATGGATTGAACTACAGTGCTCAAGCGATCGCCCGTACCCAAATCAAAGCCTTAGACTTTTATATCAAACCAAAGGAAACCTTTAAATTTGATTTTCAAGGTCTCATGTCTTTGAGCGCTCAAGGCAGTGGTCGTCGTCAACAATCTTTTGCACAAGGTCGCACGACGTATTTGGTTTACGGAACGAACGAGCAGGGACATCGTACGCTGCTGGATCAGTTGATTGTTGAAGGACGGCAATATAGCGCCTTTAATGGTGCTGCCAATGGGCTGAGTGTGGGTGCTGCGATGGTGAGTAAAGGCTTCAAACTTAACTTGGCTTCTCAGCCGCTGCCGATGTCGTCTAATGCTCTGAGTTTCAATGGGACCTACAGCCGAGCTTTTAATAGTGCGATGCATATTACCCTCGTCGAAACTCAACAGACCAATGCAAAAGTTAGTTTCACATCTCGTGGTAAAGCATAGATTGATCTCAGTCATAGATTGATCTCAGTCAGAACCCCGATCGTGACGATGAGTATGTATGGCTCGATAATGGCTGAATAATCCTCACCGTCCCATCGGGACTCACTTGAAATATGATGCCATTTTGAATGCTTGTTTCTGTTGTTACCTGGCAGTCTTCTGCATTTCCCAAAGCATTAGCTTGAGCATAGGCATAAGATTCTTGATACCCTTGGTGAGTCTGTTGGTAATGGCGTCTGGATTGCCACCGTCCCCGATCGCTTTCCCCTTGATTAAAACTGGTTTCAGATTCAAAGTCAGGATGTTGCATTTTGATGACCCTAAGTGTTGATGGCCCTAGTGAAAAATCTTTTTAAATACCCACAGGTGCATCATAATGCATCCAGCGAATTTGCTCCTCAACCAACCATTGATCTAATAACTCAGTTAAAATTTTGGTCCGAATTTCTGGTGTCATCACCGCCGGAACAATCCGTCCTACCCAAAAAATAACAAACCCTATCTCAGTCTCGATCGGTGCTAAAACCTGATGCGCCTGTGCTTCAAAGATCACCTGAGCCTGAGAGCTTAAAAACTCCCAACGATGACGCAATCCTTCAAACCCACAGCGATCCCGGACCTCTCCAGATTGACCATAGGAATAAGCGGCCTCAAAGAAACTCATCTCTCCCCCTTCGATTTGATAGAATAATTCTTGAGCAAAGGAACACTCTAAAATATCCAAACGATAAACTGCACGACGATCGTAATTCAATTGATTTTCTGCAAAAATTCGCTCCACATCCCCTGCAAATAAATGCTCTGCCATCAGCGATCGTAAAAGCTGGTCTCTAATCCCCCTTTCCCATTGTTCGGGCGTGACCTGCTCCTCTTGTAACCAAGCGAGAGTATCGCTGCTGCGCTCTAGGCGTCTCTCATGACGCTGCCGATCGCCCTCAGCTTGAACGTCTTCGTCGGACACCATCACTCCACGCTCTAGGGCCGCCGATCGAAGAACCTGAACCTGAATCCAGTTTTCACAAATTTTTCGATAATCTAATCGTTCTTGCAGTAACTCAACAATCTGATGGGTTGCGATTATTTCGGCCATATTACTGCCAACCGGTCATAGTTGTATATTTGCTTAATTCAAAATGATTGAAGAAACAAGAAGCCCACATAGTTGAATATATGCGAGCAGTCTAGATATCTAATATGAAATTCAACAGCAAAACTAATAAGAAATACTAACCGAAAGAAAAACAGAAGCAGGCCCGTTTACAGTCGCTGCTGCCCCTGCCGCTGCCCCTGCCGCTGCCGACGATTGATAGTAAGCTGTTTGCTCAAAAACAAAGGACTTTGACTTTGCTCCAGCGATCGCAATGCCAGATGAAGTTGCAGTCGCGTAGGGACGCCATGCACTCTGACCCGCACCCTCAATAGCCTGTACTAACTCTACACCTGACCTCATAGAATCTACATTAATCCATTCCAAAGACTCTAAATCTTGAATTTGCATGACAGCTATCCTCTAAATCAATGATTAAACTAATAATGAACCTGAAAGTATTGAAATTGACTAATAGTAATAGCTTACAATTTTAAAACTGTAAGCCATTACTATTAGCACAGCTTTAACTATTTCGAACTTGCGTAAGAATAGGAGCCAGAGGCTGAAAACACACCTGCAACGGCTTCAACACCCGTAGAAGTCGAGGTGTATGTGCGGTAGCCGATCGCTAGCGCTTCGGCTGAGGCTTTTGCTTTGGCACTAGGCTTGTAGTAATAGTAGTATCCACCTGTGACATCTTGAGTAGCGGCTTCAATGTGGTTGAGGTTTTCAATTTTCATGGGAGTATCTCCAAGTAGTTTTGATTTTTTGACATCAAGCATTTGCTCGATGTACTTACTATATGCAATTCTATTGTTTTAGTATGGCCAGTTTGGCATTATCTGGCATTTTAAATTAAAACTATTTTATAAATAAAACCCCTAAATCATTTTTTGATTTAGGGGTGGCTTTAAGGATTAATAGTTAACTTAAATTCATGCGATCGCAATAGTGCTACTGCTGCCAGAAAATGAAATGGAATAGTCAGTGTTACTATAAACTATCGCAACTGCTGAGACTGATAAAAAACCATTATCGAATAGTCTATAGAGACTATCAAAAGAGACTGCACTTGTATCACCTATTGCATTATTTTCATCAATCAAAGCGATCCCAATATCAAGCCCACCTCGAACTCGATCTGCCCGGAGACAGTTAGTTTTCAACGCTTCTATTACTGCCAAATCTTTAATTTTCATCATGAGATAGTCCTCTTGAAAATAGCTATTAACTCATCGCGAAGCATTGAAACAGCATAATCAATTCACGTCTCTAATAGGTGCCAATTTGGCAACAGTTATTGATGGATATCCTGTAGTTGAGAGATGTCGTCAGGAAACTTTGCTTTTCCGACTGGCTTGATCTTTGACGAGGCGAGTGTAAGTGCGATAGGGGATGTATTCTGAGGGATTATGACCCATTTGGCGCAACATTAAAACACAGGCCCAAGAGTATTTTCCTTCTAAGATTGCGGTGATGATTTGTTCGATTTCACGGGAGTTTGAGCTTTCAGGATGCATGTTGAATTCCTCTCGATCGCTCGATCGAGTAAAAAAGTTGATTTGATTACAGGATTAAAAAATTACAGGCTGACATTGCCTTGAAGCTTGCGAATCGGGTCTAACAATAAGTCCATGATCCGACGGCGACGGGTCACGATTTCTGCGGTGCCCGTTTGTCCGGTTTTGAGCTTTATCGTTTGGTTACGGACTTGGAGCGTAGGCCGATCGAGGGCAATATCCACCCGATAAACTTGACTTCCATTTTCAAGTGTTTTGCTATCTGGTGAGACAG
>JANMIS010000567.1:0-4622 GCA_031375925.1 Synechococcales cyanobacterium OTE_70_concoct_197_sub | reverse complement strand
CCGCTCTGCGCCTACGTCAACCGTCGAGGTCAAGTCATTCGCGTCGGCGTGGGCACACCAAGACAAACCCAAATTCCACCTAAAGAACTCCCCCGTTATGGGGCCGATCGGCTCAGTGGCATTCGCTGCATCGCCACCCATCTCAAGCTCGAACCTCCCAACGAAGCTGCCATGACCGCCATGGCTATGCAGCGCCTCGATTCCATGGTGATCCTGACCTTGACCGGAACAGGCTTCCAAAAGCGGGGCGGTGGCGGCGCGGGCTACGTTAAGGAAGCTTACTGGTGCCATTTGGTGCCCCATCCTGAAACCGCGTGGCAGATTTCGGATCCCATGGGTCTCGAAGATATGCTTCAGCAGCATTTTACAGAATTTGTCGAGGAATTAGAGGCGGACTTTCAGCGGCAATTTGTAGCGCAGGCCGTAGATGACGATCGCGATCGGGTCCTTGTTGTTGGGTTAGAAACCGAAAATGTTTCAAAACAACGCTATCAAGATGGCATTGAAGAAATCGGGCGATTGGTTGAAACCGCCGGGGGCGAGGTGCTACAAGTCCTGCGGCAAAAACGATCGAGACCTCATCCTCGCACCGTAGTTGGGGAAGGAAAAGTTCAAGAAATTGCATTAACGGCTCAGACCATTGGCGCAAATTTGATTGTATTCGATCGCGATCTTGCACCGATTCAACGTCGTAATCTCGAAGACCAAATCGGCATTCGCGTGATCGATCGCACGGAAGTCATCCTCGATATTTTCGCCCAGCGCGCCCAATCTGGAGCGGGGAAACTGCAAGTCGAACTCGCCCAAATGCAATACATGCTGCCGCGTCTTGTGGGTCAAGGGAAATCCATGTCAAAACTGGGCGGCGGTATCGGAACCCGAGGGCCTGGGGAAACCAAACTCGAAACCGAACGTCGAGTGATTCAACAACGGATTAGTAATCTGCAACGGGAAGTGAATACTCTGCAAGAGCACCGATCGCGCCTTCGCCAAAAACGCCAACACCAACGGGTTCCAAGCATTGCGATCGTGGGATATACGAATGCTGGAAAATCTACGTTAGTCAATGCCTTAACCAATTCTGAAATCTACGCTGCCGATCAACTTTTTGCAACGCTAGATCCCACGACTAGGCGACTTGTTATTCAAGATGCTGAAACCGAGGAGAACCGTCAAATCCTGCTCACAGACACCGTTGGATTTATTCATGAACTGCCGCCACCGCTGATGGATGCCTTCCGGGCGACACTGGAGGAAGTCTCTGAAGCCGATGCGATGCTGCACGTTGTAGATCTCTCCCATCCTGCATGGCTTAACCAAATCCGATCGGTTATGGATATCCTTTCGCAGCTACCGATTTCACCCGGCCCTGCAATTATTGCTTTCAATAAAATGGATCAAGTGGACGGCGATCGGCTCATGGCCGCAAAGGAAGAATATCCCCAAGCCTTATTTATTTCCGCACACGATCGGCTTGGTCTTGAAACCTTACGACAAAGAATGTGTCAATTGATTCGGTATGCTTGCGAATGAGTCTGAATTTTAACTGAGTTGTCGCAAGAGTTGTATTAATATGACAGGCTTGATCATTTCTAGATTTGGTATCAAACTAGGGTAATCGCACCAATTCGTTTGAGAATTTGTAGCACATCTTGCATTTGATTTTGGTCAGATAGCATAGAAGAGGTGTTGAAAAAGGGGCATAAATTTAGACGTTTTTGCTGTGATATCATGATGTTGTACATAGCCAACCGAGCCTTATGGTTACACTGGTTCAACAGCAGTTTTTAAATTTCGATGAGTTTCTCGTGCGTTACGGGGACAACGATCGTTATGAGTTGATTGATGGAGAATTGTTTAATTTGGAACCTACAGGTCCGCACGAAGAAGTAATCGCCTTCATGGGGCAGCAGATTAACATCGAAATTGTTCGCCAAAACATTGATTATTTCATTCCCCACCGCTGTCTAATTAAGCCTCTGGGTCCAAATACTGGATTTCGTCCTGATCTGATTGTGCTGGATCGCACTGAATTGGTCAAAGAACCTTTGTGGTCTAGAGAACCGATCGTCACATTAGGAACAACTGTTAAGTTTGTGGCCGAAGTGGTCAGCAGTAATTGGCAAAACGACTACGCTCGTAAAGTAGAAGATTATGCGCTACTGGGAATTGCTGAGTACTGGATCGCAGACTATGCCGGACTGGGTGGAGAGGACTTTATCGGGCGTCCGAAACGACCCACGCTGACGATTTGTACTTTAGTAGACGATCGATATCAAAAACGAATTTTTCGCGAGGAAGAGACGATCGTTTCTTTAGTATTTCCAGCATTAAAGCTCACAGCATCACAGATATTGCAAGCCAAACGAGTTATCTAAAGAAACAGGCGTTACCGTCTTCTCGCTTTGCTTACCATTTTTCGCGACAATCGTAGCTTCAAATCTTCTTTCTCAGCCCACTCTTGAAAAACACGCAAAAACGTTTGCCGATCGCCCGCTTGGACCACCGCCACTTGGTCTGCTGTTTCAATGACGTAGGGATAGCCCCCGCCGATCGCCACTTCCCCTCGCACCCAATTGATAATCTGTTCTGCGCGACCTGCTTCATAAACCCACATGGGGATTTCCAAGCGGGCTGGAAGACCTTCGCGATTGGTTTTTAAATAGGTAAATGCAATACGATCGCCCTGCTTTCCATAGGTATCAAGAATGCCCGATCGCGCACAGCGGAAAATGGGAGTTCGATCGCCCCACTCCATAGCTTGAGAGACTTTTTTATTGGCATAAAGCTTATCTAAAAGTTTCGCATCGTGAATGGATTTGTTGTCAGGCAGTGAGAACAAACTGCGCAACATTCCAGTCAAATCTCTGGCCGTACTCGTGTCAATATAAGCCACTACAGGCACTTTAAAATGTTCGCTTGCTTCTAATACATTCAATACGCAACGCACATAAGTTGCCTGAGTTTCCTGGTCAAATGCCTCGGCAAAACTCGCCACTAAAGACCCATCGAAAAATGCAAGTGCATCCTCCATGCCTTCATGCTCTTCAAAGTAGTCCACAATGCGCTGTGTTTCCATTTCAAAGCGACGCATATTTACCTTGCGATCGGCTAACTCCCCCCCCAACCGATCGACCTTTAAATCCTGCGGCGTCATCACGTAGGACTGAATATCTTTAAAATATTGACCTGACTCTGTATGCAAATTTTCAAACCAGCCAATCTGCACCAACGCCACCGGAATGGAAAGATCTTTGCCGGGATAAATCTGCGATCCGTCCACGGCAAAAGTGGAGACCCCCGTAAGCTGTTCTCGTACCCAAGCATTACTTTGCTCCCTTGTCTCCCACTTCAGGCCGAAGGGTAAGATCCAACTTTCTAGGCCATCTAGACACTCTAGGGGCACTGCACCGCAGTCTTTATGGCTGGCCAATCGGCTTTGAAGCTCATCGCTGGAGAGATGCATGGCTTCTGCTAGAGCCTTCTGATACAGTTCTACGATTCGATAGGTCTCCTCATCAAAGCGAGAAAACTCCGATCGGCGCTCATTCAACTGACTCAGAATTTGGCTAGGCTTAAGCGGCATTGCACTGGACTCACGGTATTCAATCTAACGATAGCGTTCCCAGAGAGATAGTTCAAGTGTTTTGGTCGTCCGGGTGTCTTTACAGGCCAATCAACTGGCTGATTTACTTTCGGGGTCCGATCGCGGTATATGTAAGCTTGGTTTTAAACCCAATACGTCTAAATTCCCAAGCTTTAGGAGTTGCAAGATGAGTGAAGGTCAAAATATCCCCCAAACGCCTAGTCCAGAAGTCTGTACGGTCTGTGGCGTCAAAATCCAAAAGGCCATTGGGCGAGATGTCGTTATTTTTGCAACGGGGGCGCAGTCGAGTCGGGATGTGCTGGCTGAGCGAGTCTGTCGTCATGTGAAAGATCGTCCAGGCTGTATTAATAAATCGATTTAAACACTATGAATATGCACAGGGCTGCGATCGACCAGGCAATTCTGAAGTCACAGAGCGCGCTATTGTCGCTTCAGTGCAAGGAGGGCTATTGGTGGGGGCTATTAGAATCAAATGTAACCATGACGGCTGAGGCTGTTTTGTTACATAAAATCTTTGGTAGCGATCGGGGTATAACCATGCAAAAAGTACTGAAGTATCTTCAAAATCATCAATGTGAAAACGGAAGCTGGGAGCTATATAGAGGTGATGGGGGACATCTCAGCGTGTCGATCGAAGCCTACATGGGACTGCGATTACTGGGAATAAGTGCGGATGCGCCGAATCTAGTGAAGGCTCGGCAATTCATATTGGCCCAAGGTGGCATTACAAAAGCTCGCATCTTCACAAAACTCCATTTGGCTGTGATTGGATGCTATGACTGGCGTGGGTTGCCGTCTATTCCGCCTTGGATTATGTTGTTGCCAAGTCAGACCTTTAGTATTTATGAATTGTCGAGTTGGGCCAGAGGCAGTACGGTACCCTTAACCGTGGTTTTCGATCGTAAGCCTGTCTGGTTGACGGACCCGGCCATTAATTTAGATGAACTATACGTCGAAGGCAGTCACCGCGCTAAGTATGAGCTGCCCCGCAAAGGGGACTGGACAGATGCTTTTG
>JANMIS010000537.1:0-4235 GCA_031375925.1 Synechococcales cyanobacterium OTE_70_concoct_197_sub | reverse complement strand
GATTTAGCGTCCGACAGGCGATCGCGCAGACTTTAACTTACATGATGGCATTGCCCTCAGATACTAATTCGATCGGATTTGGATTGGTCACAACGGGAGAAGATTTTCTGTTTATCAAACTCGATCGTATCTCTCGTCAATATGCGCTGTCTGATAAGTTTACGTTAAGTACAACTCAAGATAACCAGCTTGTACGGGTCGTCCAGATTTTAATGGCATTGGTCAATGGGTAAAAGTGGTAATGGCGAAAACAAAACCCGGATCGTGCAACCCCGATCGCACTCACTCACAATTTCAACCGTTCCATCCAGCGCTTGAACCCGTTCCTCAATCCCTTGAAGTCCAAAGCCACTGCGGGTCTGCGATCGGACAAACCCCACCCCATCATCCCGAATCATTAGAGTCAAACCCGAATTTGATGTCGCAGTCAGACAGATCCAGACTTCGCTGGCTTGAGCATATTTTGAAATATTAGTTAGGGCTTCTTGGATGATGCGGTAGATAGCGATTTTGAGGGACTCGGGAAAATTTGAGACATCCAGTAATACGTCAAAACTGGGGACAATCTGCGACGATCGCGACCAATCTTGCAGCAAGAGTTCGATCGCTTTATCCAACGGCTGCGATTTTAATGGGTCCTCCGATCGCAGCGCACTGACCGAATCTCGCACCGCTTGCAACGTCTCAGAACCCAAACGTTTTGCCTCTTGCAATAGATCAGTTGCCTCTTCAGGATCGCTTTTCAACAGCCGCAGCGCCGCCTCAAGATGAATATTTGAAGCGGTCAAAGAATGACCCAAAGCATCATGAATCTCGCGGGAAATCCGGTTTCGTTCTTGCAGTGTGGCAGCGGCTTCGGCTTTTTCGGCGTAGTCCCGCAGGCGCTGGTTGGCGATCGTCAGCGCATCCCGATTTCGCCGTTCCGCCACCAGAGAAGCAATCAACACCTGCACAAACAGCAGCACCAATCCCAACAGCAAAATGCTACTCAACGATGAAGTCCAAAGTCTGGATGTCACTGGATCCAGACCGTCTGGATTGATTTCTCCCGGTGAAAGCCCCAACCGAGCGGACCGTCGGAGCGCCATTTGTTCCAATCGTGGCAGTCGAAACGTCATCAAATAATAAACCTGCGATCCCGCCCCGATCAAAAAAGTTAATCCCGTCAAGGTCCACGACAATAAGGGTCCAAACATCACCCCACAGCGCAGCACCACCACAATGCAAAGCAGCGGCAAAAGCTGTAAACCAGTGCTGAAGGCCGCGATCGACAGCAACCCCAACAGCAGCGCACCATAGGCAAGGCGTTGAATTTTCCCGTTTCCCGGCGATCGAAAACTTAGGAGAACAAAGATGAGAACGATCGTCAAATTCCACAGAGGCGCATGGGGCATTCCCCGCAGCAAGCGAAACGGCGGCACCCGCACAACTTCGCCTACAGCACAAAGTGCCAGCAAACACCACTCAAACCGCAACAAAAACCGAAAGGGATGATTTGTCACCATAATTCAACAACTGTCAGTATTTTCTGCATCCACACCAAAGTGGATTAACAGCCTTGCTTGTACTGCTACTCAATACACTTCATCATGGCTGCCAACATCCACAAACACAGCTTTATTATCGTCTACAAAATAAAATAGTACTCTCTCGCTATGATCGATACTGAAACTCCAAAACTCCTTGAGTTTGCCAGATAGCTTGTGTGCTTTCAGGCTCGGACTAAATGGGTCTACAGTAAATTGCTCCAATTTTTGCCAAAACCTTGCTTCTAAATCGACATTACCTTTGATGCGCTTCTTAAAAGCACGTTTGAATGAGGAACTAAAACTGACTTCCACAGTCACTCCTCCATCAATTTCTGCAATTCCCTAATATCAGAGGAAAATATCAGTTCCCCCCTCTCTTGTTCAGCTTGAGCCTGCTTGAAGTTGACGAGTATTCTGTCCCGGCTCTCCTCTCGGATATATTTTTGCAGCAAAATTTGGATTTCACATTTTTCATCTGTTGATAGGTTCTTGACTACCTCAACCACATCATTAAAAGTCATTGGTTTCAAACTCTTCATCATGTTTATCTGATCAATCTAACATGCCAAAAACTTTCTAAGGATCAGGCTTACTCGGTGGCACTTGCTCAATCCCCGCCACAACCTTGATGACTTCGCCGACGATCGGTGCCGCAGTCGTTCCCCCATAAGCTTGACCTTGAGGTTCATCCAAGACCGACAACACCACATAGCGCGGATTATCCACGGGAAAAATCCCCACAAAACTCGTAATAAATCGCGACTCGGAATATCCCCCGCCTTCAGTTGCCTTCTGGGCTGTTCCGGTTTTTCCCGCCACGCGATAACCGGGAACTTGGGCGGCTTTCCCCGTTCCACTATCCACCACCGCCTCCATCATCCGCAAAATCGCCTTCGTATTTTTAGGCGAAAAAATCTGCTTTGGCATCGACTGCTTCGGCTGCCAAAACGGTCGTCCTTGGCCGTCATACAATCCCTTCACCACATGAGGCGTCACCATTTTGCCACCATTAGCCAACATGGAATGTAACTTCGCAAGCTGAATCGGCGTCATCGAAAACCCTTGGCCAAACGCCGTCGTCGCCACTTCAATGGGCGAACTCATGTAGGTCTTCCGTGGCTTGAGGTACCCTTGGGCTTCAAACGGTAAATCAACCCCCGTATACTGACCAATCCCGATGCGCTCTAGCCAACTGTAATAGACCGAAGGCTTCATCGTCTGGGCAATGCGAACCATGCCGACGTTGCTGGAATACCGCATGATGTCTGTGAGACCGATCGAACCTCGGGCTGCGTTGTCTGAGTTGTTAATGGACCAACCTTCGATCGTCAAGCTCCCAGAATCGTTAAAAGAGTCGTCTAACTTAACCGTGCCTGCTTCGAGGGCGATCGCTACATTCAGCGGTTTAAAAGTCGATCCCGGCTCATACAAATCGGTCAAACCCCAATTTTTCAATGCGGCCAGATCCTTAACTTTCCAATATTCATTGGGATCAAAACTTGGATTTGTCACCATGGAAAGAATAGAGCCATCATTGGCATCCATAACAATCACCAAGCCACGTTTTGCACCGAAAGTAGAGACTTGGCGATTAACGATATCTTGGATAGCGCGCTGCATCCGACTGTCGATCGTCAACTGAAGCCGCTGATCGTCTTGATAGACAAATCCATTGGGCACACCGTCAGGCAAAATCGTGCCGCTCCCGGTCTTATTTAGACGGACGGCTTTTTCTTGGGGTCTGAGAAGATGCTCATAGGTGGTTTCGATGCCGCCTTGGCTCTGCTTTTGCAAGTCAACGTAGCCAATAATGTTGGCTAGCAGTTCCTGCTGGGGATAAACCCGACGAGATGAAGGAATAAAATCAATGCCATCAATCCGAAGATCTTTAATCCGTTGGGCGGTGTTTTCTTCAAGCTGTTCGGTTAACTTAATCCCCGTTTTACTGCCTTCGAATTTTTTTTGTAAGTCTTCTGGTTTTTGATTCACCAGCGGGGCTAGAAGCTTGGCGACATCCGCATTGCTTTTACGATCGAAGTACCGAGGATGAACGAAAACCGTATAAACCTGCTCATCAATAGCGATCGCGTTGCCATTGCGATCGACCACTGGGCGACGGGGTGAGAAGGGCTTTAATAGGGTGGTCTGCTGCTGCTTGGCACGAGTCAGCAGGTCAGACGCCTGGAAAACCTGAAGTCGCAGCAGATTTAGCCCCAAAAGCGTACAGCTTCCCAGCAATATCATCCAGACCATGCGTAATCGCTGCATTGAGGGTTTGGCTTGGGGGGCGCTGGTGCTTCGGGTACGGCGGCGGGCAAAGGCTGGCTGCATGAGTTTTGTTCCGCTAATATCCGATCGGCGTGATGGGTTTTGCTTTGGGGTCGGGACCGGGGTTACGAGCGGATAGAGTGTTGCGCAAGGGAGCGGGCGGAATGACGACAATGTGCTCAGCATTGCGGGGCACTAGGCCATATTGCTTAGGGTCATTGTGACGGGCAATGTCATTTTTCATCAGTTCGCTGCTCTTCAGCAATTGCCGTTCGTCCCGTCGCAGCGTGTTGAGATGGCTAAAACTTGTGCCCCACTGCTGCTGAGAATAAACGGCCCAGCCATAGGTTGCGACCGCTGCACTTACTAAGCCAAATGTGACGATCAAAGAGACTCTTTCAGCTTTTTTCATCAACCGTAACCAGCCTGGAAGAGCGA
>JANMIS010000534.1:0-1695 GCA_031375925.1 Synechococcales cyanobacterium OTE_70_concoct_197_sub | reverse complement strand
GACCGGATGGCGTGAAGATTGCGGGATTTTTTATCTTGACGCCATCCGGTCTCTCAATGATATTGAGAATCGTTGTATAAAAAAATATCAACGTAATCAATCCAAACATCAAAGTTCTGCGCTTCGATCGGCGTTGATAAGCCGCCAACGTCACTGCAAAGGCCGCCGAACTCATCAGCACCAACACCCCCGTTGCATAGGCCCCTGCCTGCGCTTCAACATTGGCCCGAAACAGCAGCGTCACAACAATTGAAATCACCGTGTAAACCAGCACCAAAGGACGAGTCGCTCTCGCCCAGTTTGGAGCCATACCGTACCGAGGCAAATAGCGCGGCACAATATTCAACAATCCCGCCATGGCCGAGGCCCCCGCAAACCACAAAATCGAAATCGTACTCAAGTCATACAGCGTCCCAAACCAATCTCCTAAATAGCTATGTGCAAGATAAGCTAATGCCCGTCCATTCGCAACGCCACCTGCCTGAAACAGCGCAGGTTCGATCAGCAACGTCGTCACAAAGCTACTCGTGATCAAGAAAAAACTCATAATAATCGCAGCCGAACTCAAGAGTTTGTGCGTATTCTGAATGCGTCCAGGAATCTCGTCACTTCCTTGCCCGCCCTTGACCAGCGGCATCACCGCCACCCCCGTCTCAAACCCCGATAGTCCCAAGGCGAGCTTTGGAAACACAATCAAAACTGTTCCTAAAATGGTCAGAGGATTACCGTGATTAGCAAAAATAGCGGTGCGCCAGTCCTGAATCAAACTCGGATGGGTAATCACATGTTGAATTCCAACGGCGATCGTTACGAAATTCAAACCCAAATAAGCAATCACCAAAACCACTGCTAGACCGATCGCCTCTTGAAATCCCTTCAAAAAAACGGCTCCCAGTAAGCAAACTAGGAGCAGTGTAATCGGGATGTTTTGACTATGTAGAAAGTCTGGAATGAAGGGATTTTCGACAATATGTGCGGTGGCATCCGCCGCAGATAGGGTAATCGTAATAATAAAATCCGTCGTCACAAAGCCCAGCAGGCACAGGACAAACATTTTCCCCTGCCACCACCGCAGCAACCGTTCCAACATCGAAATCGAGCCTTCTCCATGGGGACTAATCTCCGCCACCTTACGATAAATAGGCAATGCCCCAAAGAGGGTCAGCAGGACAAGGACAAGGGTGGCGATCGGCGACAAGGCACCTGCGGCTAAGGCAGCAATACCAGGCTGATAGCCCAGCGTCGAGAAATAATCCACCCCCGTCAAGCACATCACTTTCCACCAAGAATGTTGTTCATGGTGTACGTGCTTATCACTTTTATCACTGCGATGCTCTTCTGCGACTAACCATTGCGTTAATTTTTTGGCCAGACGTTTTTGAGTAAGGTTGAGAAATTTCCGTTGTGCAGACATGCACTTGACACTCCGTCGGGATAAGTATGTTTAGAGGCGCTATGAACAGTCATTTAACCTAACATGCTTCTAGGGAACGATTCATAGTGCTAATTGTTGTTTTGTGTCCTAAGAGTTACAACAATTCACGATCGAAGACTGGGATCTGTAGCGTTTGCTTTATTCAATCTCAAGGCATTACTCTCCACTGTCGAAATTGTTTCATGCTTGATGTAATTAACTTTCACTTCCTCCATCAAGTCGGTCAGCAAGCTTTGAAGTTCACTGAGTGAATCTCCCTC
>JANMIS010000530.1:0-2584 GCA_031375925.1 Synechococcales cyanobacterium OTE_70_concoct_197_sub | reverse complement strand
ACGACTTCGATCGGAGGCAACAAGGCATGAATCGCCCGAGCCATAACAGATTTTGCGGTTCCACGTCTGCCAGAAATCGCGACGCCTCCGAGTCCGGGGTCAACCGCCGCTAACAATAGGGCGAGTTTGATCGCGTCTTGCCCAACAACTGCCGCTAGGGGAAAGGCGGTAATGGTTCTTTCAAGAGTGACAGTCATGGCAGCAGGTTTTAACGTTTTTTTGATTAGTATTTCAGCATATCAAGAATCTGTTACTGCCGATCGCCCGCACTACATCAGCAAAATCCGATCGCCCTAACTAGCTTTTTTCTTCTCTTTCCGATTTCGGTCCTTTTCTTTCTGCTTCTCACGCTTGGCATCATCTTTGGCGGCTTTCTCAGCTTCGATCGCAGAAAGCTGAGCCATATCTTTCTCTTCGGCGATTTTGTCTTGGTAGTACTTGAAGTCGCCGCGATATAGACGGAACTCGCCATCTCGAATTTCCAGAATCTTCGTCGCAGTTTGAGACACGAAGTACCGATCGTGGGAAACAATAATTACCGTGCCGTCGTAAGCACCGATCGCTCCCTCCAACATCTCTTTTGCAGGAATATCTAAGTGGTTGGTCGGCTCATCGAGGATTAATAGATTTACAGGCTGAAGCAACATCTTGGCTAGGGCTAACCGCGCTTTTTCGCCTCCGCTGAGAGATGTGACATTCTTCTGGACAGTCTCACCGCTGAACAAAAATCGCCCTAAGATTCGTCGCACGTCTTCATTGGTCCAATCTGGTACTTCGTCATGAATGGTTTCCATGACATTTTTAGATAGGTCTAGAGCTTCTGCTTGGTTTTGTTCAAAGTAACCCATGACGACATTGTGTTCGCCTATTTTGACGGAGCCTTCGGAGGGGGTCTCGCTGCCTGTGATTAGACGTAATAGGGTGGATTTCCCTGCACCATTGGGACCGACGATCGCAATCTTGTCCCCGCGCTCAATCAGTAAATCCGTTCCTAGGAATAGCAATTTGTCTCCGAAGAAATGGGTCATGTTGTTCACCATCACCACTTCGCGGCCACTGCGAGGCGCTTCGGGGAATTTAAACCGCAAGGTCCGCATGTCGCTTTCGGGTGCGTCAATGCGTTCAATTTTGTCGAGTTGTTTTTCGCGGCTCTTGGCTTGGGTGCTTCGGGTGGCGCTGGCCCGGAACCTGTCTACGAACTCCTGCTGTTTTTCAATCTCTTTGCTTTGGCGCTCGTAGGCGGCCATTTGGGCTAGCTTCTGCTCGGCTTTTTGGGTTAGGTAGCTGGAATAGTTGCCGAGATAGGTATTAGACACGCCGCGTTCGGTTTCGACGATTTGGTTGCAGAGACGATCGAGAAATTCTCTGTCGTGGGAGACAATGACCATGGGCGTATTGAGATCCCGTAGGTAGTTTTCCAGCCATTCAATGGTGTCTAGATCCAAATGGTTGGTCGGTTCATCTAGTAACAGTAAATCCGGCTCTTGCAGGATCACTTTTGCTAAGTTCATGCGCATTTGCCAGCCGCCGCTGAAGGCACTGACGGAGCGATCGGCATCCTCCAAGGTAAAGCCCATATCTGACAAAATCTTGCCAATCTTCGACTCGATCCCATAACCATCCATTCCTTCAAACTGCCGTTGCAGCTTGTCCATTTTTTCCAGCAGCTTGTCGAGTTCGTCAGGGCTGGCGCTCTCTAGTGCGTGGTGGACTTTACTTAGGGACTCATGAACGCGGTTGACCTCACCAAAAGCCCGCCACATTTCATCTTGCACGGTGCGGCTTTCGTCAATGTCAAATTCTTGGTTGAGGTAGCCGATGCGAAGGCTGTTGGGCCGAACGATCTTGCCCGTAGTTGGCTCAATTTCTCCCATGACAATTTTGAGCTGGGTGGATTTCCCGGCTCCGTTGACGCCCACCAGGCCAATCCGATCGCCCGGTCGAACTTCCCAGTTAATATCTTTAAGAACTTCACCTGTGGGATAGGTTTTGCTGATTTTTTCGAGGCGCAGCATAGGATATGGCTCCGGGGTGGGGCAACAGGTTGAGGATTAAGCTCAAGAATTGTAACGTATGGCGTGACAAGATCACCGAATCCTAGGGCACTAACCAGCCTTGTGAACTGAGAACGCCTGAGAACCAGCACACACATAAACACTAAGAGATGAACACTAAGAGATGAACACTAGGAGATAAATACGAAGCAATCATTATCATCTGTCACAAGCTAAAACTAAAACAGGCGGCCTCCTACTTTTTAGTTCATGCTTAATTAAATGTTTATGTTTAATTAAATTAAGTAGCTTCCAAACTAACAGGCTCTAAGACAGATCTTCATTAACGACATCCATCGAATCTGGACTGGTAAGATTTCACTGAATTCTTTGTTCTTCGGAATTCCTAATTTCAGGTATCGATATGTGAATGGGTATCATGATTCACTTTCCCAATCCGGGTTTTAGCGCTACTATCGGCCAGACTAGGGGAAAACCTATTTTCATCAAAATCGTCCAAATTGAGAAAATGAGGTATAAAATCGCATCCACGTACGTATCCCTTGGGAAATACTAAGCGGGATAGTACT
>JANMIS010000480.1:0-1816 GCA_031375925.1 Synechococcales cyanobacterium OTE_70_concoct_197_sub | reverse complement strand
GGGAAAACGGCTCTGATGGCCGGCATGATAAGTCAAGCGGTTGTTTGTTTGACTCGATGCGTAACGGATTGGCCTGGCAGCGACGAGGCGGCTCAAGCTAAGACTTTTCTCATTGTCGCGAATGAAGAACGACTGAAGCGTCTTTCGACGGTTGATTTGCCGGAAACTGAAGCGGATGAGGTTCTTCAGCTTCACGAGGATGCGCTGATCGCATTAGGGCAACTCGATTTTGAAGCATGCGCTCAACTGTATGGGACGGTGCTTGACAGGGCACCTGCATTCATAGCTGGACACAACAATCTGGCTATAGCTCTTTGGCAGATGGGTGAAAGTGATCGCGCAATTCGCGTGCTTCAAGAGGCGACTTCGCTTCCCAATTGCAATGCGTTTACCCAAGCACTTTTGGCCAAGTATTGTCTTACTGCAGACCGAATTGAGGATGCGAATCGATTCGCAAATGAACTGATTGCCGTTCCGCTGAACTATGCCGATGCGGCTTTGCCGACTTGCGAACTGCTAGCGATGCTTGGCCGCGACGAAGATTTGCTTCGCTTTATTGAGAGTAATGCTACTTCCGAGAAACGATCGACGCGCCCCGAAGATCAATCGGGCATGCTTCACTACCACGCTTACGCGAATTGCCGACTCGGCAACGTTGCAGAAGCGAAGCGGCTCTGGACGGCAAGCGTCAAGTTCGCTCAGGTCTATCCCGAGGCCATGGAAAACCTGGAGCAGTTGCGACAAGGGGTCTCCAATGCACCCTGGCCTGTTCCATTGACCTCTTGGTTGCCGACCCAAGCGATCGAACTTCTTCGGGAAAAGGCCCGCGATCAAACGCAAGCAAATGACCGAGAACAAATAATGCACTCTGGTTTTGACCGGTACAAATCGATGTTCCCGGCCTTGCTGGAACGAGGAGATCCCGCGGTTCGGCAGCTCATCCTGCTTTGGTCCCGATTTACAAAGAAACCTGAAAACTTGGACCTCCTCCTGAAGTTTGCGCAAGGAAAATGGGGAAGCGATTCGGACCGGATGTCAGCTGTCGCATTCCTGAACGAACAATCGATGATCCCCTCCGGCACCACTTTGATTTATTCGAGGGGCAAGCAGGTGGAAGTGGAACTTTTCATGCCGAAAATCACATCCGAGCCGATCCGTGAATCGTCTGATCCGGTGGTAAATTCGTTGTGTGAAAGAGCAGCCGAAATGCAACGCCAGGGGCGACTCGACGAAAGCGAACGGCTCTACGAACAGTCCCTGCGTATCCATCCCAATTACCCAGTGGCCTTACACAATCGCTGTATTCTCTGGGTATTGCGAGATGGTCCTAAAGGTCGTTCGCGAGCCATATCAGTGCTCGAGCAACTGCTGCTCGATTTCCCTGACTATAACTTCGCCAAACTATCGATTGCGGGTCTGATTTACTATTCAGGCGGTATGCAACGGGCAAAGGACCTCTGCCGTGAGGTTCTTGCCGCTCCTGTATTGCACACAACGGAGGCATCGGCCGTTTTTCGATTGCAGATGCATATGGCAGTCACGGAAAAAGACTATGAAAGCGCAGGGAACCATTATCGGATGATTGAATCGTTTAGTTTCGGCGATCCGCGCAGTACCGCAGACCTCAAAGCGGAAATGATTAGTCGTTTCGGTCGCCAAACCGCTGAAAAGATTTTCTCTCCGAAAGAATGACTGGTTCAAGCCATCGATTGATCTAGGCCAAAATCGCTCCTGCCAAATCAAAAAGGCTTATCGGACGATGTCTCTTAAGCATCACCCCAATAAAGGCGGAGATTTGACGACTATGAAACAGATT
>JANMIS010000471.1:0-1588 GCA_031375925.1 Synechococcales cyanobacterium OTE_70_concoct_197_sub | reverse complement strand
AGCATGCAAGTTGCAACACCCAAGAACAAAAAGAATACGGTTCCGAGACTTGTTCCGATGGCTGCTCGACTTTGAGCGTAAATCATTCCGCAATGAATACCCAACATGGCAACAAACATGTCCATCACCAGGAGAGTGATCGCAGTGAACACCAGGTTCTCCGTCGTTAGCGCGGATTGCGCCCAAAGGTAGACGCACAGCAATAGCGGGGCAACGACCATCTCTTTTGTGACGTAGAGAACCCCGAATATCTTGCCAAAAAGAAATTCACGTGGAGAAATTTCAGTTACCAATAGCAAGTCCAGAGCGCCACCATCACGCTCATTGGTAACGGAATTAACAGCCAGAGCATTAATGACGATCAAGGACAAAACGAAAAACGGAGCAAGCAATGATACAGTCGTAGGTACAAGCTCTTCTTGAAAGCTAGTCTCTTGGAGTGCCAATCCACTCACCACAAATTGGCGAACACCGAAAGCCACCATAAGTCCGAACGCCAAATAGGCGAGGCGAATCAAAAGCACTTTACGTCCATACGCCCAGGTACGCATCTCACGCCAGAGCACTGGATTGTTCCATACGCGACGGGGAGCTCGAACTTTCCAAGCTTTGACTAGCCGCGGAGCACCATCTACTAATTGAGGATTGGGCATTGCCGATGTTGATGCCTCAGGCTCCTCCGCTTCGAACTTACCGCCTCGGCGTTCCCGCGATGGGTTCCAAATTCGGAGCATTCGCATTGAGAGTAGCGTTAGTGTCAAAGCGATTCCCAACAATACCAGACCCGATGGAATCGCATTGCCACCAGGAAGCGAGAATGGCAATACACTTGCCGATGCAATAGGCTGTGTCACATCCATGATGGCTCGGATCGGGCTCAATAGGGTCGCCACACTCGGCGAGATTATCGCCACCCTGCCGCTTGCAATTCCTTCGCAAATCGACAACCACAACGCGATGATCAACATCGTGACCGCGATGGACTGAAATGTCTTTTCTCGCCAAAATGCTATGGTGGCTCCAAGCGTAGCACTTGCCACCAACGAACAAAACGTTACCCAAGTGCACGCAAACACTTGTTCTAACGAAACACCGCCGAGTAAAGTCAGCGAAAATACGATTGGCAGCGAAGCCAAAAAAGCATTCATCGTGGTAAGTAACCCGGCTCCGATCTTACCCAACACCATTTCCGGGTTGGAAAGCGAAGTCATCAGCAGAAGGATAAGGGTCTGCTTGTCTTTTTCATGGCTTACCGCAACGGTACCCGACAGGGCTGCCATGAAGAGCAATACGACCAACTGAAACGGTGCGATAAGCTGGAAAATAAGAACGCCAAATCGAGCGAGATCCCCCGGATTTTGCACTGGCTGAATACCGGCCAAAAGTAGCCAAGTCGTACAAACAATTGCGAAAAGCATCATCGCAAAAACGACTCGACTAACGAAATGCCTGCCCCGACGGGGCAAGGTAGCGATCTCACGTTTGAAAATTGGGCCTATCATGCGACCGAGTTTAATGCGGATTTGAATTGCTGACCATTCGCGTCCAGTTACTTAAGCAAAAATCCCAAAATTGCTTTAGAAATTCG
>JANMIS010000450.1:0-4019 GCA_031375925.1 Synechococcales cyanobacterium OTE_70_concoct_197_sub | reverse complement strand
GTATGGGTCACAGGTCACTGAGCACAGACAAGTGCGCTGGATTTCCTGATTATTTCTCATATTCAAGTTACATAGCAATTCGCAGACGTTTCTTATTTTACAGGCGTGATCAAGGTCACTGCTGTAACCCACGCTACCGATGTAAGTTGCCTTTGAGTTCCTGGCTAAAGTTCCTGAATAGTCACATATTTTTTGAGTTATCTCCATGAAATTGATTCATTGGGTTGCCACTGGCATTTTTGCGATCTCTCTTACGGGATTGTTTGAAAGGGCTGCTATTGCATCAGATATTACTCGCCAGTTGCAGCAGCAGAGTTATCGCACACCGTCGCCCTTTCAACGTCAAGAGAGCGATCGGCTACTAGAGGAAGGTCAGACACAAGCTTATCAAGGCAACGTGAAAGGCGCTATCAAGCTGTGGAAATCTGCGGCAGAGAGCTACCGCTTGATCAATGATATGGAAGGCCAGCAACGGGCCTATGAGTCTCTTAGCAAAGCTTACGAACAACAAAAGCGTCCCGCCGAACTCGAAGATGCCCTTCGTCAGCAGCTTCGGTTTGCCCGCGCCAGACGGGACTTTCCAGCCTTAGTCGGCCACTACAATAAAGTTGGCGAACTTCTCTTAGCCCAGGCGAGTACAACTCAGTCTGAGAAGACATTTTTAGAAGCCTTACGCATTGCTCAAGAACTGAAGGATGCTCCGGGTCAGGGGCGATCGTTAACCAATTTGGGACTTGCAGCCCTTCAAGGCGGTCGCTCTGCTCAAGCCGTGACCTATCTCACCCAAAGTATCGCTCTGCACCAGCAAACGCCCAACATGAAGTCGATCACGGCGGAAGCGATCGCTCAGAATGCACTAGGGAGCGCCTATCGCAATCTAGGCGAGGCGCAAAAGTCAGCGGGTGCTTATTTGAATGCGCTGATCTTGGCGCGGACGGGAAATGATTTGCCTCTCCAGGATCAGGCAATGGCGGGATTGGCCATTGCTTATCGCAATCTAGGCGCGAATCAAGAAGCCAAAAAATGGCTAGAGGCACGCTTGACGGCCAGTAGTGGCACCAGCACGATCGCCCGGATTACGTCGCTACGCGCGATGGCAGAGTTTTATCAGCGCAATGGGGATCTAGCAATGACCGATCGGTATTACCAGGATGCGATCGTAACAGCGACCCAAGGCGGCTATCCCCAGGAAGCAAAGAACTTGTCCCAAAAGTTGGAAAATCTCCGCCGAATCCATCATCTTTCACCCCGCCATAACGGTTAGAGCATCGTTTAGGTGAATAGTTAGAAAAATAGTTAGAAAACCGGATCAAAGCGGCGGCGAAATCCTTGGCTCTTTGGTTCGGTATCACGTATCCTGCAAATCCCTAATTTCACGTTAAAATCCGAAGGACCCAGCCATTTTGAACAACACCTCGAACCCACCATGATTGAGCTATACCAATTTGAGATGTCCAGCTACGCCGAGAAAGTCCGATTTATTCTGGACTACAAAGGACTGGAGTACAAAAAAGTTGAAGTGACTCCAGCGATCGGACAAGTGGAAGTGTTCCAAATGTCTGGACAGCGACAGGTTCCAGTGCTGAAGGATGATGGCACGGTGGTGGCAGATTCAACAGCGATCGCGGAATATCTCGACCGTAAGTACAGCGACAAGCCCGTTATTCCCCATGGAAAGCTGCGGGGTCAGGTGATGATTATGGAGCAGTGGGCGGACGAAATCTTTGGGACGAATGCGCGTAAGGGTCTTCTGACTAGCATGACGCAAAGCCCTTCGTTTCGATCGGCGCTATTGCCGAGCACCACTCCTGACAAGTTAAAGAATTTGATCGGGTCGCTGCCATCCTTTGATTTCTTAGGAAGCTTGGGCGCACCGATCGGTCTTTCCACAGACAAGTTCAAAGATGATATTCGTCAAAACCTCTCTTGGCTTTGTTCCATTTTGTCTGAGCAGCCTTACCTGGTGGGTGATGAACCGACGCTAGCTGATTTTTCAGTGGCGGCGCTGAGTATGTACATCAAGTTCCCCACGGGCAACTACATTGATGTGCCCGAAGCTGCGAAGGGCCTAGGCGTCCCAGGGATTGCGGATAACGAACTCTATGAGACTTTTTGGACTTGGCGCGATAAGCTCTACAGCGACTTCCGCCAAACCTCAATTCCAACCTCCAGACCTAGCGCTGATTCGGGACGTCCGACATCTATCAGCATCGACTAGCCTCGATCGAAGAGATGCAGCTTGGCAGCGGCTGAGAGGTCTTCACAAACTTTGACGCCGCGCACGCTGTTTCCATGCACGTCTAGAGGCGGGGAAAACACAGCGATCCCTAGTTTGCCGGGAACGATCGCAATGATTCCACCAGACACGCCGCTCTTTGCCGGAAGTCCGACACGATAAGCCCATTCTCCTGCAAAGTTATACATCCCGCAGGTATACATAACGCTAAGCAAGTCCCGGACGTATTCAGGTGCAATGGCCCGATCGCCTGTGCGGGGGTTGACGCCGTGGTTGGCTAAGGTGGCCGCCATGAGCGCAATGTCTTGACAATTGACTAACAAGGCACATTGTTGAAAGTACAGGTCTAGGGTCTCATCAAGTCGATCGTCCACCATTTCAAAGTGGCGCATGAGATGTGCCAGAGCACGGTTTCGATGCCCGGTGGTGCGCTCCGAGGTGAAGACAGAGGAGTCTACGTAAAGGTCTCGGCCTGCATAGCTTTTGAAAGTATTTAAAATTCGGTTGAGCCGATCGGTGGCGGTTTTGCCTTGGATTAAGTTGGTGGTGGCGATCGCGCCCGCGTTGACCATAGGGTTATCCGGGCGTTTTGAGTTTTCGTCGAGACGAATGATGGAGTTGAAAGGGTCGCCTGTGGGTTCGACGCCGACTTTGGTGAGCAAAATATCGCGCCCTCGATCTTCAAGGGCCATGCCGTAGGCAAAGACTTTTGAAATAGATTGAATCGTAAACAGTTGCGACTGATCCCCCACGCCGATGACGTTGCCATCCATAGTTGCAATGCAAATGCTAAAGGCATCGGGATTCATTTTGGCCAGTTCTGGAATGTAGCTGGCGACGGTTCCCGATCGGCAATTTTGATGGCGATCGTGCAATTCAGTCAGGAGATCGAGGTCGATCGATCGGGAAGATGAGAGGAAATCAGACATGGGGTTCAAGAGCGCTCAAAAAAACGTGCGTTTTGTCTAGACAAAAGTATATTAGAGCCAGCATGAGCAGACTTTATAGAGAAATGGATTAATTTTATGCAGCGTGTTGTGTGGTTAGGAGCGTTTACTCTTGCATTGACGGCGGGACTCATGGGTTGCGAATCGAAGCAGGCCCAGCAGCCTACAGCGCCCGAATCAGCGGTAGAGAGTGCTCTGAAAAATCCAACGCCGCAGGATTTCTCTAAGCCGATTGTGGCCTCTAATTTACCAAAGACGTCTTCGATTCCGTTGGCGACTATTCCGGTAAAGGGCTTGGTGCAAAGTACTCGCGCGGACGATCGCACGAGTCAAAACGTTCCGAGTGGTCGCGACCCCTTTGCAACGGTCCTTCCGGAAGGTGCGACGTTAACGAATTTGACACAATTTTCTGTCCCGCAGTTGGGGAAAAGCCCTACGCCTGTGTTAAAAAAAGTGCCATCGAAAAAAGCAGCGACTGCAACAGTCAAAGCCTCTACGCAAGCTAATCCTAAAGGTTTTCAGCCGATCGCCCTGCGCCCCGGTGCGCCCATGCCGCTCAATGCAATCCCGCTGCTCCCAATTAGCAATAATCTGCCACCCTTGCCTGCAATTCCCGGTGCGCCGCTCGGTCAGCCTTTAGAATCTCCCAAGTTTGCGCCCCCGCCTTCTCCGACGGCTCTAGCAGATGAGGTCGAGGTGACGGGTGTGATTCAGACCGGTAACCGCGTGATGGCGATCGTCAAGGCTCCTCAAGAAAGCACGGCGCGCTATGTAAATTCGGGTGATACTCTGTCCAGTGGCCGCGTCATCGTTCGCGAAATCCGCGTCGGACCATC
>JANMIS010000409.1:0-7403 GCA_031375925.1 Synechococcales cyanobacterium OTE_70_concoct_197_sub | reverse complement strand
TGAATTTGCTGTAAGGAAATCAGGTAAAATAAGCTAGAAATTGACCCATGATTTGCAATGATTCTTTATGACGGGACATGAGTATGCCAATCTAATTGCGGATTATCTGCATTTCAATTTCAGCGATCGGGGCATCAAAATCTACCGCGAAGTCAGCATCGGCAAATCCATCATTGGCAAAAATCGACGGGTTGATATGCTACTCACCTGTGACCAAGCCGAAAAAGCATTTGCGATCGAATGTAAGTTTCAAGACAGTTCTGGAACGGCGGACGAGAAAATCCCCTATGCGGTTCAGAATATGAAAGCGCTTCCTATGGGCGGTTGCATTGTCTATGCAGGCGTGGGTTTTTCGGTCGGGGTGTTACATATGTTGGAGGCATCGGAGATTGCGGCTTATTGTTTGCCGGATGTCTTGGACGCAAGCCGATCGACAAAAGATACGAAGGAATTGGACCATTTGCTGGCGATGCATTTCCACTGGTGGGACATTCTGGTTTCTGGGAAAAAGCCGTGGGTCGCTCGGGAAAGTCCCCCCAAGCCCGTGCCAGAGACTTCGCAGACGGAATTGTTATAAACTTAGGTCATTATTCCCAATCCCGATCCTCCTAAAATCCTCCTTAATTTGTTATGAAATCCTTTGCTGAAACTTCGGTTAATCCTGCTGCCAGTCGCTTTTGGGGCGCGACGGCTTTGGTTTCTGGGACGACGATCGGGGCTGGCGTTCTGGCATTGCCGAGTGTGACCCTGGCCGCAGGAGTAATTCCATCTTCGATCGCGCTGGTCTTATCCTGGCTCTATGCCTTATCTACCGGATTGCTGCTAGCTGAAATTCACCTTCGCACTCTAGAACAAAAGCAAACTCTAGAGTCTCAATCCGTCGGGTTAATTAGTTTGATTACTCCGGTGTTGGGCGTAAGCAAGCTGGGGCAGATGGCTCGATGGGTCGCGACGATCTCCTATGGCTTTTTGCACTACGCCATCCTAGTTGCTTATATTGCTGAAGGCGGTGCAATTTTAAATCCGTTGCTTCAGACGATCGCGTCCATTGTATTTGTGATGCCATTATTAACGGTGCCGCCAGAATTAGGGCCGATCGTCTTTGCAGGGGTGTTGGGAAGTATGCTGTATTTTGGACGATCGCAGTTGATTAGCCGGATTAATGCAGGCTTTGTCATCATTATTTTGATTGCGTTTCTAGGTTTGATGAAAGATCTGATTCCACAGATTTCTGGCGATCGGCTTTTCGTTCAAAATTGGGCGGCAATTCCAGCGGCAATTCCACTGATGCTAGTGGCGATCTTTTTTCAAAATGTAATTCCGGTAGTGACGATACAACTAGAGGGGGATGTTCAACAAGTTCGCCGATCGCTTTTCCTAGGTTCCTTATTGCCGTTGATTTTGTACCTGTTGTGGAATAGCGCTGTGCTGCTAACAGGCAGGATGATGCCGTTGGATTTGAGTCGTTCTAGTTTTTGGGTGTCGGTGTTTTCAGAATTTGCGATTGCAACATCGTTTATTGGGTTTATTTATGGCCTTTTGAACTTCTTTAATGACTTATTTTTGGTAGTTCCTAGTGATTTAGACAGTAATCCAAGTTTAAAACGATCGCTTTACCTTTTGGCTTTGATTCCATCGATCGTAATTGCAGTTTTGAATCCCAATATTTTCTTATCCGCATTAGACTGGGCTGGAACCTTTAGTATTTCGATTTTAGGAGGAATCCTTCCGGCGTGGATGGCATGGCAACAGCGCCGAGAGTTTCAAGGCGTTTCCAGCGTTCCAAATCTTGTTTTTGGTGGCACGTGGAGTTTGGGATTGATCGGGGCGATCGGGCTTTTGATTTTGAGCCGAGTGGCAAATTAATAGCAACACCCTCATTGAGATATATTCATAGTCTAATTTTATAGATAAAAAGATATTAAAGATTTGTTATTTAAAGGCCTAAAAGAACTGTGGCCTTTTCTGTAAAATTTGCCTCAAACCTAGTCTATATAGGAATTGTGTCATAATTCAGTAAATACCGATCCTGTATTAATACCCATGAATTGGGGGCGATCAATCTGCTTTCATTTGGGCACAGGTCACAATTTTACGCATCTTACTCTTGTCATTATTCACTCAGGTTTAATACAGCATCCAAAGCACTATGGCTACATTCAATTTTAGTTTTGATCCTGGGACCTCTCTCCAGCAGATGACAGGCTTTCAGGTCGCGGGTCAAATTTGGTCAGGTTATCTTAAGGACAACTTGAACGTCAATATTCATGTTGGAGTCTCTAGCAGTTTACCGAAAGGTGTCATCGGTGGCGCACTGCCAGGGATGCGGGCTGCTCAGCTCTATAGGACTGTTGCTAATGCAATCATAAACGACGCAAGATCAAGCGATGACTTTAGCTCAAGCAATAGCATACAAGATAAGTCGGACTACGAGGCTCAGTTTGATTCCTTTGACTTAAAGAATGGTGATAACAAAGGTATTAAAGTCAAGACAAAGTTAATTAATCTCACCAGTGCCAATGCAAAATCTCTCAACCTTAGCGGTGGTAACTCAACCGACCTAGATGGGGTCATTCTATTGAATGATCTGAATGGAACCAACGTGAGTTGGGACTACGATTTCACTCGCAGGAGTGCTCCACCGAACCGATCGTTAGATTTCCTGAGTACTGCTCTCCATGAGATTGCCCACATACTTGGGTTTGTAAGCGGGGTGGATAAGCCAGGGTGGCTAAACAGTCAGGTGGCCAGCAAAGCAGATGCTTCAAGGTATGAGAAAATTTTGACCACGCGCATTACCAACACAACAACACTGGATCTATTCCGGTATTCGAGAGCGGCAGGAGAAGGTATTAATGACTTATCCTACGGGTCCAGAGGGTCAGATAAGTTCTTTTCTGTCGATGGTGGAAGAACGTCGGTCGCTCAGTTCGCAACGGGAGAGGATCGATCTCTGGGTGGAGATGGCGACCAGGCAAGTCATTGGAAAGATCAAAGAAATCCGGTCGGAATTATGAGTCCGACCTTGGACCGGGGCGCACGAGTAAACGTTTCTCGAATTGATCTAAGAGCTTTGGATGTAATTGGTTGGGATGTAGATGCGAGTGGTGTTAATACACCGATCGATTGGTCAAAACTGGTTGCTCAAGCAAAGCAACACCTCGCTAATCGTCTTGGGCAAAGCGTTAGCTGGTTAGACAACAACTCAACACTGGCCGCCCAAAATCTATCTCAGAACCGTAGCCAAGACGTTGCTAGAATGATTTCACAGAGTCAGATTTACAAGTGGGATCCTAGCGAAGACGATCCATTCTGGCAAAAAGTCCAGAATCTCTATGCTTCCGAAACATCATTCCAAAAGTCAGCGCCTGAAGGAGTGATGTCTGCTCAAACTACGATCGAGATTACTTGGGCCTCTGCGGCAAGTTCTGGGATCGAATCTATGACTCAATCTACAGGCTTCAATCCAGTTGCAGCGTTTGAAAGCTTGGTTCCAGCAGATTTGAAATGGGCAGGCGTTGCAATGCCGAATACGACGATCGCACAATCCTATCGTCAGCTTATCGCATCGGCCAGTGGTAAGCAGAAACCTTTAACAGGGAACAAGTTCACTCAAGATTTTGGGTTGAAGCTTAAGGATTTAGACCTATCCTAGTCGTAGGCACGATCGTAATCTACTAAAATCCCGCAGAATATTGATGTTCTGCGGGATTTTTCTCTGTTTTACTGTCGGTCCCATGTTGCATCGAGGGAACTCTCTCAATGGTAAGGAACTTCCAATGTTTGCTAGGAATGTAGTAATGTCTGCAACTGACCTCATCCCCCAGTCTTATTCTTTTCAAAGCCGACTATTTCAGCCTTACCAACTGACAGGTGTGCTGCTGGCAATTAGCGGTTTTGTTGCGTTCGAATCAAACAATTCCGCACGGGCACAGGTTGTTCCGGATGCCACAATGAGCAGTCCTTCGATCGTTCAGACGGTTTCCACAACAACGACCATCACGGGCGGGACTACAGCAGGCACAAACCTATTTCATAGCTTCGATCGCTTTTCAGTCAAAGCGGGTGATACGGCTTTGTTTAACAATGCTGCCAATATTCAAAACATTATTACCAGAGTCACAGGGCCATTCGCTTCACAGATAGATGGGCAGTTGCGGGCAAATAATACCAATTTGTTTTTCATTAATCCCAATGGCATTCTCTTCGGACCCAATGCTCAACTCAATATCGGGGGATCCTTCATCGGCAGTACAGCCCAGAGTCTTAAGTTTGCAGATGGTAGTACATTCAGTGCGATCGAACCTCAAGCCATGCCACTCTTAACGTTGAGTGTCCCGATCGGCCTGCAATACGGTGCAAATCCAGCCCCGATTTTAGTTCAAGGGGATGGCCACAGACTCACGATTAATTCCACTAATTTTTCTATTAACCGGTCGGCTAGACCCGCCGGACTCAGAGTTCAACCTAATCAAACACTAGCCTTGGTTGGCGGGGATGTGAATTTGTCTGGTGCAAACCTGACGGCGGAGAATGGGCGAGTTGAGTTAGGAGCAGTGCGCGAGGCGGGACTGGTAAAACTGACTCAGACTAATCCAGGCTGGACGCTTGGTTATGAAGCCTTCAACACCTTTGGAGATCTCCGATTGGGTCAATCCGCTTCGGTCGATACTAGCGGCAACAGCGGCGGCGAGATTCGAGTACAGGGACGGCAGGTGAGCCTGAAGGACGGTTCGACTTTATTAGCAACAACCCTGGGAACGGGCCGAGGTCGAGGCATTACAGTTAAGGCAACAGAGTCGCTGGAGATATTGGGATTTTCTGGATCGACGACTGCCCAGCGCTTTATTAGCAGTTTGTTTACAGATGCCAGTATTGCCGCAACCTCAACCGCGCAAGGAGGAAACATTGCGATCGAAACAAATACACTGCGCGTCACAGACGGTGCCCAAATCTCTGCTAGTACTCTGGCAGCAGGAAATGCAGGGAATCTGACAGTCAAAGCGAAGACCATCGACCTTCAAAGTGGGGTTGCGCCATTTGGGGGTGGGGGATTGTTCTCAACGGTATTGAATCGGACTGCTCGGGGACAGGGTGGCAGTATTCAAGTCGCAGCAGAGCAGTTGACTTTGCGGGATGGGGCTAAGATTTCGGTCACTACCACCGGTATTGGCAATGCGGGACAACTCAATGTTCAAGCGAATTCCATTGATGTCTTGGGCCGATCTGCGAGCTTTGGGTCTAGTGGACTACTCGCTAGAGGGGCAGCGGGAAATGGCGGCAACTTGGTGGTGAGGGCCGATCGGCTCTACGTTGCAGATGGCGCACAGATTGCAGTCAGTACCAGTGGTGCAGGCAATGCAGGAAGCTTGATGGTGAATGCAAAAGAGGTTGATTTGGTGGGCATTGGGGTGGGGGCACCGAGTGGACTGTTTGCATCGGTGCAGTCTAGGGCGAGTGGACAGGGCGGTGACTTGATGATTGTGGCCGATCGGTTGAGCATTCGGGATGGGGCGCAGGTGGTCGCTTCGACAGCGGGTTCTGGGAATGCGGGTGATTTGATTGTGAATGCTAGGGAGATTTTGTTGAGTGGAACGAGTCCACAGAGTCGCAGTGGTTTTTTTGCGAGTGCGGTGGTAGATACGGGTAACGGCGGGGATATCAATATTGCCTCTCAGCGACTGACTATTCAAGAGGGTGCAACCATTAGTGTGAGCAACTTCGGCAGCACCGCAGCAACGGCTCCTGGGCGCGGTGCAGCAGGTAATATTTTGATTGATTCAGCGACGATCGATTTAAAAAATAATGGTTCGATCGGTGCTTCCACGCTAGCAGGAGCCAGTGGAAACGTGGACATCCAAAGTTCCCAATTGGTGATGCAGCGTAATGCGACAATTTCGACGAACTCCAAAGGAACTGAACCAGGAGGTAATATTAAAATCAATTCGGATATTTTAGTCGGCGTTCAAAATAGTGATATTACGGCTAATGCGATTAATGCAAAAGGTGGACAGGTTATGATTACAGCGAAGAGCATTTTAGGATTAATTAATCGCGATCGGCTTACCCCTGAGAATGACATTACGGCAACCTCAGATTTGGGCGTGTCATTCAATGGAACTGTCCAGATTAATAGCTTAGATCTCAATCCAACCAATGGAACTTTAGCGTTGCCGAATATGTTGGAAGGTCAGCAAATGGCTCAGACGTGCGCTGATAGTAGCGGGAGCCGTTTTGTGATTACTGGGCAGGGTGGCATTGCACCGAGTCCTGATTTTAATATGTCTCCTAGTCAGCGGGCTTGGCATGATATCCGTGAGGTGACGACTGGGGTTCCGACTGCTGCGCCGATCGAAAGCGTGACAGTTGTACCTAAAGCAGAAGCTGTGACGATCGTAGAAGCTACCAACCTACAGCGTGATGCCAATGGCACGGTAGAGTTATCAGCACCAACGGCCACTCGTTCAAATTTAATGGCTTCTGCTACTTGTGCGCCATAAAAATCAGCTATCCTAGTTTACAGACTCTTTCAAAACTGGAAACCAAGTATGCCCAAGGTTAGACTGAAATCTCTTGCTCAACAGCAGTAATCTCAAGCCCCATTATCCCTTTGTGAATCAACGGAACTACATGATTCACATCTGGGGTATTTTCGGATGCTAGAGAAATTCTCAATGTATTACTCTGTATCCTGGCTTTAACTGTTGTAATACCTTTCTTTTTTAAAGAGCGATTTAGCAAAAATGTGATGGCTCCAGAATCGCCACCTTT
The DNA here is from genome assembly GCA_031375925.1 of Synechococcales cyanobacterium OTE_70_concoct_197_sub. Taxonomy (GTDB): domain Bacteria; phylum Cyanobacteriota; class Cyanobacteriia; order Leptolyngbyales; family Leptolyngbyaceae; genus JAAFJU01. Next base: position 632 of record JANMIS010000409.1, on the reverse strand, counting down.
AAAAGAACTGCCTAAACCAAGAATGCCCAGTTGTTTGGGTGATTCATCTACCTAGCAAAGAAAATTTCTCTACATTCAGCAGGATTTAATGGTCATACGACTAGAGGCTGTCAGATGCTTCCGCAATAATCGCCGTTGAAAAGTCGTAAGGACAATCGATCGCCAGCCCACGAAAAACTGCGATCGCACTCTTAAACGCTAGAATTACCCTATAAAACTTCGTCTAAATTGTTGTAACCTCAATCAGGGATCCACAGATGTTAACCACCAAACAATCTCTTCTAAATGCAATTGAAACGGCTCCTGAGGATGTTCTCGGAGATCTTCTAGGGCTACTCAAAAGCCGACTACAGCAGCACAAGCCCAACTCTCTGCGTCGCAAATCTTTTGACGAACTTCAAAAAAAATGTCAGGAAGAAAATTACAGTCTTAAAACAAGCGATCGGAGCGATCGGCTCAATCCATTCGTAGATGAGGCTGAGCATGTTTCTCTGTGATACGAATATTATCAGTGAGTTAGCTCGACCCCATCCTAATCCTGATGTGATTAACTTCTTCATTGGGTAATAATTCAACATACTGTCCATCCCGCAAAACAAACCAATCGATCGCTTCATCAAGAACGCGCCACA
>JANMIS010000394.1:0-2804 GCA_031375925.1 Synechococcales cyanobacterium OTE_70_concoct_197_sub | reverse complement strand
GCCGGGGGGTGAGGTCTTGAATGCGCCACAGCCAAAGTTCGGGGCGACTGTCTAGAGGACGACAGCCTAGATCCATTTGTCCTAGATCCATTTTTCGCAGGGCAATCGCGACCACTTTAAGAGAATCACTTAGGCTCAATTTAGCCTCTAGGTCACATTGTCCCGATCGCATTCGATATGAAATCTGAGTCCAGTCTGCTGCTTGGAGCCATTTTTGCATGGAGATATCGATCAGCTCACAAGACGCTTGAAGACGGCTATCACCTCGGAACAGATCTTTGGCGGCTCCGTTAAAATAAGTCACGACCCCATCAATGGTTGTAATGACGATCGGCTCAGGAATCAGCTCCATAGCTGTCGCCATCACAGATGCAGGAAGCGTCGAAGCCGGAATCGTTGGCTGAGGGCTGAGGTTGATGAACATAGGAATCACAATGTAGAAGCCAAGGAGCTAGAACTCTTTTCAAGTTCCAATGCCAAAAACTCAAGGACAACTGCCACCATCAACTTCAGAGAGACACATTTCAGAGAAACACATTGAAGAAATCGTATGGGAGATCATTCACAGAGGCAAGCATTTCACCACAGATAACACACATTTAAACCACAGATAACACACATTTAAATAGATTCTCCCTCTCGAAAGTATCCATTACTTAGAGAAGGTGACTTAAAAAACATTATATTTTCTTAATGTGTTTCTAGATGTGTAGCCATGAATATGTAGCCATGAATGTGGCCATAATGCGCTTCCTTTGACTGGGCCTGAATGACGTTCTCGGGACAGGCTAGTATAGAGACTTGTTTTTTATCGCCCTTCTTCATGAATGGGACCTCTCCATGAATCCTGAGTTATCCGCTTCAGATGCGACGATCGTTGTTCCATTAGTGGGCGCGAGTGCGGCAGAATTGACGGACTGGATTCAGACGCAGGGCCAGCCAGCCTATCGCGGCAAGCAGTTGCACCAGTGGATCTATGAACGTGGCGTTCAGTCTTTGGCGGAGGTCACGGTTTTTCCCATGGCTTGGCGGGAGACCGTGAAAGATATCAATATTGGCCGATCGCGCATTGCACTCCGATCGCCCTCGCGAGATGGCACGGTGAAGTTTTTACTCGAAATGATGGACGGCCAGATCATTGAAGCGGTCGGCATCCCTGCTTACAAAACGGGGAGTAACAAGCTCGATCGGTTAACGGTTTGTGTGTCGTCTCAAGTGGGCTGCCCCATGGCCTGTGACTTCTGCGCCACGGGCAAGGGCGGGTTTAAGCGCAATCTAGAGCGCCACGAGATCGTGGACCAAATTTTGACGGTGCAGGCTGATTTCCAAGAACGAGTCAGCAACGTCGTCTTCATGGGAATGGGCGAGCCGCTTTTAAATGTGGAAAACGTCGCGGAAGCAGTGCGATCGATGAACCAAGACATTGGCATTGGTCAACGATCGATGACCATTTCCACCGTGGGCATTCCAGGGCAAATTCGTCGCTTGGCCGATCGGCATCTCCAAGCCACCCTCGCTGTGAGTCTCCACGCCTCAAATCAAGAAGTGCGGGAGCAACTCATCCCCTCTGCGACCAAGTATCCCCTAGAGGCTCTCTTAGAAGAGTGCCGCGATTATGTGAGTACGACCGGACGCAGGGTGACGTTTGAATATATTGTTCTAGCTGGAGTAAATGACCATACGCAACATGCCCATGAACTGGCTCACTTGCTGAAAGGATTTCAGAGCCATGTCAATCTCATTCCCTACAACCCCATTTCTGAAGTAGACTATCAGCGCCCGAGCGATCGGCAGCTACAGGTCTTTATGACCACTCTAAAGGCGAAAAATGTGGCGGTCAGCGTGCGACGATCGCGAGGATTAGACGCGAACGCCGCTTGTGGACAACTGCGGGCTAATCAACTAGAACAACTCGCTACGCCTGTCTAGGCAAACACAAACGATCCAGGCTTAGATTCAGACTTAGGTGCTGTATGGGTTCGCGCTCTGACTGTGGCTTCCCGGACACCGGGGGCATAGCACTCTATGACGCGACCTGTTTTTTGGCAGGCGATGAGTAGGTAGTCACAGCTTGCACATTGGGTTCTAACCAATTGACTCTCAGGGATGGTGTGGCGCTCAGCAGCAGAACCGCAGTTTGGGCAGGGAAGGCCATGGCTTAGGCAGAAGTCGGCAGTCATTGTCGTTTCTCGATGTTTTTAATGGGCTGTTAATAAATGGTGCTGGGGTGTTCTTTATTTTTATCTAAAATAAAAATCAGATTCAGAATTAACACCAGCGGGGAAATAATAGAGCAGTCTTGGGCCAAACAATTGTTAATCCTTGGAGTCGCTAAAATCGCTAATCACTAAAACTAATATGTTCAATTATTACTGATTATTATCGACTATTACCAATTGTTTACCTAATCGTTATGTGGGTTCCCACACAATTGAACTTCATGACTGCGGGTTCTGATTCCGAATGCATGAAAAATTCATACTCTTTTTGATTTTAAAAAACTGGGATCGCTGTTTTGATGAGCGATCGCTGTTTTTAAGAAGATGCCGTTAGTTTTGGGGTTTCAGAGATTGGGGGATTGGGAAGGGTGTAGCGGGGTTGGTTGGGGATGCGTTTGGTGCGGTTGCGGGATTGGCGGTTGCGGGATTGGCGGTTGCGGCGGGACTCGGTGGGGTTTGAGGTGCAAGCTGAGCGGCAGATGCCTTGCAGGTTGGGATGTCAGGGGTTTGAACTGTGACGGCAATACTTTTGTAGGCGGGGGACTTAAGCAGTTGTCCGAGGACGAGTTTGGCCCGATCGTTGGC
>JANMIS010000393.1:0-2711 GCA_031375925.1 Synechococcales cyanobacterium OTE_70_concoct_197_sub | reverse complement strand
CCCAAAACTTGAATGGATCACGACTTCACTTTTGCAGTTTTTCGCGCAGTTTTTGAAGCAGCTTTGGCGCGTTTAGGTGGAGTTTTGGGAAGTTCGATCGCTTGACCCGATCGGAGCGTGATGTCTAAGACGGGTTAAACTATGGAAAGTTACGGAGACCATACCCTATGAGCCGTAAAATTATTAGGAGTCATTATGCAATCTGCTTTGCGAGTCATGACCAAGGTTTTGCCAGGAAACAAGGTTGAACTCGATATTCCAGAAGGATCGATCGGTGAAGAGATCGAAGTCATCATAATGCTTCCGGAAACTAAAAAATTCAGAAAACGCCGTGGTTTGGAGATTTTAGAAGCAGCCCACCAACTCGGGAAATTTCGGAGCCTTGAAGATATCGATCGGGATTTGCGATCGGAGCGCGACGCATGGGACGACTAGATTTTCAGAATGGCTCAAAGATTTATCTGGATACCTCGATCGTCATTTACAGTGTCATGACTGATCCAAAATATTGGGCAACTCTCCGCCCAATGTGGCAAAAATCGCAAGGTCGAGAAGTTAATCTGATCAGTAGTGAGCTTCTGATTTTAGAAACATTGGTAGTTCCTCTACGAACTAATAATGCTCCTATTCTTGAAATTTACGAAGATTTGTTTAATGAAGATATTCAGCTTCAGCCTATTACTAAATCAATTCTTAGAACTGCGGCCCAACTCCGTGCCACCACTAGGCTGAAAACGCCCGATGCAATTCATGCTGCTACAGCGATCGAGTCAAGATGTACTGTATTTTTCACAAATGATGCTGGGTTCCGGAATATTCCAAGACTGCCTGTGGTAATTCTGGACCAAGTTATGGGTTCATGAATTTCGACTTCAAATCCAATACATGAGCCTGCTATTTACTTTCGCAGGTTTTCGAGCGGTCTTGGAAGCAGCTTTGGCGCGCTTGGGTGGGGTTTCGGGGAGCAAAATTTTGATTAATCTGCCTCTAACACCGATCGCCAATCCCTATTTCTATGCATCACTCGAACCACCTCTAGCCCAGGTTTCAGAATCCGATAGAACTCGAATCGCATCAGGTGAGATAATCCGTTCAGACATCGTTATAGATTTCCTGACGTGCCATAAAGCCGAGCAAACATCTCTGCCATCACCACATCGCCATCAACACCTTCACCTCGATCGAGTTGTCCGATCGCTCCATCCACCTCCGACCTCATCCCCACAATCCACTTGTCGTAACGCGATCGTTTTTCCAGCAGCGCCAACGCCTGCTCAATCACCGCATCTAAACTCTCATAGCGCCCAGATGCAAGTTCTTGTTGAACAAAATTTTCGACCTCTGGCTTAAATGACTTTAATGTAATGCTCATCTGCAAAAACCTCAAACTCTTCCTCTAATCATACAATTCATAACTCAAATTATGCAGCCTCCCGAACGGGAAAAATACTATGCCTCCAAGACGATCGCCGCCATCCACATCAACTCTGGAAAAGTTGGTGAAACGATCGCATCACTGCCCCGAAATGCGATAAACTCCCATCTGAAGCAGTAGAAAAAATATATAGTTCGCAATGTCATCATTCGTCAGGCATGTAGGCCTCACCTAAAAAGACAAATGGTGAACCCGATCGCTCAGGTTCACCATTTAAATCAAACTACATTGGTACTAAACTACATCGGTCGATAGACGCGGTAGTTGACATTGGGGAAGATATTGTCGATCGCCTCCACCTTCTCCAACCAACCTGAATCCACTTTGCCTTCACGCAGGTCCTCATACAGTTTATTGAAGCGTTGAACATGGGATTTAGTCCGGCGCACCGCATAGGGCACCATCGTTCCGGTCCGCATGATAAACGCCCAATCTGAAGACTGCGCCAATAGCACTTCACGGGCTGCTTGATTCAGCGCGCGCCACTGCAACTCATCTTCGGGTTCCATGCGAGAGAGATCAATCATCCGCTCTGCCGCTTTATGCAAATGGGGATAAACCCAAGCATTCGTATCATTCAACCAGTATTCATGGAAGCCCTTATAGCCCCAGCTTGACTGAGAAGGCCGCACCACTTGCTGCGTTGGATTGCCCCGCAAATAGTCCGACAAGTGAGTCACTTCATAGCTGCTCTGATCAAACCAAGACTTACGCAAGAAGTAATCAATGAACCAAGGCCCTTCGTACCACCAATGACCAAATAGCTCAGCATCATAGGGCGAGACCACGATCGGTTTGCGGCCCATCATATTACTCAGGCTAGTGACCTGCTGCTGACGGTTTTCCATGAAATTTCCCGCATGGGACGCCGCTTTTTCTTTCGCCCAATAGGGATCATATAAAGCTTTATCGCTGGACCCGACGGTCTTGCCCGTGATCCGGTGATACTTAATTCCGACATTTTTGCGCTGACCGTTGGGCATGATGTACGGCTTGATGTACTCATACTCCGCATCCCAACCCAAATCTCGATAAAACTCTCGATATTCCGCCGCACCCGGATAGCCCACTTCCGACGACCAGACTTGCTGCGAAGACTCCTGATCCCGGCCAAATGCCGCAACGCCTGATTCTGTGAAAATCGGTGCATAGGTCCCAAACCTCGGACGAGGACGACCGTAGAGAATGCCGTGGCCATCCGTCAGGAAGTAGCGCAGGCCCGCATCGGCCACCATGCGCTCCAGTCCTTCGTAGTAGGCACATTCCGGCAGCCAGA
>JANMIS010000364.1:0-1837 GCA_031375925.1 Synechococcales cyanobacterium OTE_70_concoct_197_sub | reverse complement strand
GGGCTTTGGGCGAAAGCAGCAAATTACGACTCAGTTGTGCGGCATCGGTGTGTTGGGCGAACTTAGGTACACAGATGCGACCGTTAAATACTGCATGGGCTTTATCGTCAGCGATGCATTTGTTCACTTGCTTGGCAGTGCAGTGGGGCTTGCTGAAGGCGATTAAGCTGTGGGTGTCGGCTAGACGATCGCCGTCAACCCAAGAAAGCCCGAGCATTTCGCTATGGGTTTGTTCACCTTGAGAATAGGTTTCCCAGTTGTGACGATCGAGGACTGATCCAAAGTGAACCGCTACTCCGGAATACTGTGAATCTCGCGCTTGAGAAATGGCTGTCTTCCCGATGTGAAAGGCATTTTGGCTATCGCGCTGAATGCGGCTGTGAATCACTTTAGCGTTGTCTGCAATGTGAATCTCAGCGACACTATTTACGAAGTAGGGACGATCGCCCAAAGCAACATAGTCTTCAAGAATTGTCGATTTTGATCCAGACTCTGCAATGACTAACACCCGAGGCTGAATCAAGTGGTTTGCAGTTCCGGTAGCAATCATTAGGATGTGTATCGGCTGTTCTACCGATTGATTCTTTGGAATCCACACCAATGCGCCATCTGTGATGCTTGCAGTATTTAGCGCTGTGAAGACTTCCTCACCCCCAGGCAATTTCCCAAAGTATTCGCTTACCTGTGGTAGGAACTCGTGGGATTGGGCGAGGCTACCGAGAAAGATTCCTTCAGGTAGGTCATCGATCGACGACAAATCCGCCGCATACACCCCATCGACAAACACCAATCGGCTATTAATGGTCTCGGGCAGCATGTAGGCTCTGATATGTTCAAACCCCAGTGCTGACGTTGGGTTCACGGTTTCAAATTTGGTCTGCACCAATTCCGACAAATCAGTAAAGCGCCAATCCTCATCCCGAGCCGACGGAATTGCCATTTCCTGGACGATCGCCCCAGCTTGATCCCGTGATGTTTTCATCCAATCGGGACAGTCTGCGCCGCGCAATTTGACTAAGTTTGCCAGATAAGTGGTGCGATCGATTTTAGTTGAGATACGCTCAGTGCCGATCGTTGGATTCACTTCATGCGTTGCTTCAGTACTCATGCTGCTGCTCCTTCTAAAATCCAATCGTAGCCTTCAGCCTCAAGTTTCAGCGCTAATTCCTTCGTTCCCGTTTGCAGAATCCGACCGTCCGCCATCACATGAATGAAGTCAGGCGTGATGTAATCGAGCAATCGCTGGTAGTGCGTCACGAGTAACATGGCATTATTAGCATCCGACAATGCGTTAACGCCACTGGAGACAACTCGAAGCGCATCAATATCTAAACCAGAATCAATCTCATCGAGAACGCCTAGTTTTGGCTCTAGCAATGCCATTTGTAGAATTTCGTTGCGTTTCTTTTCGCCGCCCGAGAAACCTTCATTGACACCGCGATCGAGGAACTCAGCATCCATTTTGAGTAGTTCCAGTTTCTCATACACCACATCATCAAAGTCCATGGGATCGAGTTCTTCGAGCTTTTCATGTTTGCGTTTGGCGTTGCAGGAGACGCGCAAAAAGTCACGATTGGTAACGCCGGGAATTTCGAGGGGATATTGGAAAGCGAGGAAGATGCCACTGCGCGATCGGTCTTCTGGGTCGAGTTCTAGGAGGTTTTGCCCCATGAAATTAATCTCGCCACCTGTGACCTCGTAGGCGGGATGCCCTGCGAGAATTTTGGAGAAGGTGCTCTTTCCGGACCCATTGGGTCCCATGATTGCGTGGATTTCACCCGATTTAATCTCAAGGTTTAGCCCCTTAAGAATCTGGGTTCCGTCTACGTTGGCGGTG
>JANMIS010000285.1:0-1131 GCA_031375925.1 Synechococcales cyanobacterium OTE_70_concoct_197_sub | reverse complement strand
TACATTTTCACCGGGCTTCGGGTTGCAATTAGTTTGTCTTGGTTGGCGATTATTGCAGCGGAAATCGTGATGTCGGGTATTGTTGGAATCGGGTTTTTCATCTGGGAAGCTTATCAGAATAACTACATTAGTGAAGTTGTTTTGGCATTGTTCTATATCGGAATGGTTGGTTTGTTGTTGGATAAGTTTATGGAATGGTTGCAGGCTCGGATTATGAAGGGGCAATAGGGGATTTGGGGTTTGTTTGGGCGCGGGAAACGCGCCCGTACAGGCTTTGGTTCAAGATTCGTTTTTGATGAATTGATTGGTAAATGGAATTCAGATTGATTTCCGATCTCACACCTCACCTAAAAGTATTATGTCAGACCAATTTATCCACATTGAAAATGCAGAAAAAACTTTCCCCCTCGGTGGTGGGAAGGAATACAACGCTCTTAAAGGTATTAATCTCACTATTAAGCAAGGTGAATTTATTGCCTTAATCGGTCACTCAGGTTGCGGTAAATCGACACTTCTTAATATGATTGCGGGCCTTGATTTGGCGACGGGTGGAATGGTTCAGCTTGAAGGTATGATGGTGTCTGGCCCTGGACCCGATCGGATGGTCGTATTCCAAAACTATTCGCTTCTACCTTGGTTGACTGTTCGCGATAATGTGGCTTTGGCAGTTGATGAAGTATTAACAGAAAAGTCGCCCGAAGAGCGCAAAGAAATCGTTGAGCGCTACGTCAAAATGGTGGGTTTGATCGGTTCGATCGATAAGCTTCCAACTGAAATCTCCGGTGGGATGCGCCAACGGGTGGCGATCGCAAGAGCATTAGCTATTGAACCCAAGGTGTTGCTATTGGATGAACCGTTTGGGGTGCTGGATGCGTTGACTCGCGGAAAACTTCAGGAACAGTTGACGCGCATTTGTGAGGATACAGGCGTATCGGCCATTATGGTGACGCACGAAGTGGATGAAGCAGTGTTGATGAGCGATCGGATTGTGATGCTAACCAATGGACCTGGTTCAAAAGTTGGCGGCATTCTAGATGTAGATATTCCCCGTCCTCGTAAGCGCCTTGAAGCGGTTCGTCACCCGAGTTACTATCAGCTTCGTAGTGAAGTTATTTACTTCTTGAATCAACA
>JANMIS010000223.1:0-2399 GCA_031375925.1 Synechococcales cyanobacterium OTE_70_concoct_197_sub | reverse complement strand
GCCAACATGCCTCGAATGTCGATGCCTTGCAGCGCCGCAGGCAACAGACCCACGGGCGACAGTTCCGAGGTCCGGCCTCCCACCCAGTCATACATGGGGAACGTCGTCAGCCAGCCTTCACCCTTCGCCACGCCGTCCAATTGACTGCCTTCAATGGTAATGGCAACGGCATATTCAGGAAATTTCAGTCCGGCTTTAATGTAAGCATTTTGGACTTCCAACATGCCGTTGCGAGGTTCCGGTGTGCTGCCGGATTTTGAAATCGTTAGTACCAGCGTACTTTTGAGCCGATCGCCCAACTTTGCAATCACCCGATCGATCCCTTCTGGATCTGTGTTGTCCACAAAATGAATCTGCATTGGCGGCTGAGTGGGAGCCAAGGCTTCCGCGACAAACTGCGGGCCTAAGGCCGATCCCCCGATGCCAATGGACAGAACATCGGTAAACTTTGGCGCGGTGGGCGGCTTAATCTGGCTGCTATGAATCTTGCTGACAAAGCTTTCAATGCGATCGATCGCCTCAATGATTTCGGTCTTCATCTCGGCAGTTGGCGCAAGATGCGGTGCTCTGAGCCAGTAGTGCCCCACCATGCGACCTTCATCAGGATTGGCGATCGATCCCGCTTCAAGCTCAGCCATCTCGCGAAAAGCCTTGTCAAATTTCGGCTGCATCTCGGCCACAAAGCGATCGTCAAACCCCATGCGACTGACATCTAGATAAAACGAAAGTCCGGCATGGTAGTAAAGCCAGTTCTGATAGCGGTCCCAGAGCACGGTTGCATTCATAGTTTTAAAACTCCTCTTTGAATCCCACCTTGAGTGTATTCGGGGTCTAGCTTAGCGATAATAAAAAAAGAGGAAAGTATAGAATGAGCAAAAAGTGATTGATTCTTGACAATTCTCTGGCTAAGACGGATCCTCTGTTTTCACTGGCTAAAAGCTGCCCCTATTTGTGATCACTTAAATTTGCGATCACTTAGAGTTTAGTATTCCTGCTGAGTTTTTTACAGTTGAGTTTTTTACAGTTGAGTCTACAGTGCAGGCTTAGGAAGCACCCGAACAAATTTGATAATTTGACCTGTCACCTCAATGCAGATCAGATGGTTCTCTAAGGTAAAGCGATAGAAAATTTGGGTGGCTCCCATGGGGCGGAAGTCGGGCAGGTACTGAAGATGCTTGGTTTCAAAAAAGTCGCTAAAGACAAACTGCTGGATCCGATTGCGGACTCCCGTGGTGGAAATCAGCTTTAGATCCGTAATAAACGATCGTTCGTAGCGAACTTCAAGGGCCGATGGGGAAAGCAGACCGCCCCGACCTGGAAGCAAAGAAGTTGGGTTCATGGTTGGTCAAAGATAGAACGATCGCCTTTTGGGGTTACTAACAATGCTAAAGCTTCTTCCCGTGAGAACACGTCTCCCGGCTTGAAGTTTTCCTTAGCGGATTGGACCGCATTGAGCATGTACAGGTCATAAAATTGAGTTTGCATCATCGCCCACATGATGTCGAGTTCATCATCGGTCAGAGCATTGATGAGGTTGTGAGCACGATCGCGCAGAGCTTGCATAGGGTGTTGCCAATGGGCGATGAGAAGCGGGCGATGAGAAGTGGGTAGTTCCAAGTTAGAATGCCCAAAGTATAGGCTTACGCCCTATGTCATAGGATATACCTCAGTCGGCCTTGTTTTGTGTTGTGATATTTTCGTGAGTACGCGGGTTTCGTCATGTTCCTCTTCAACTACCTCTTTTCCCAAGATCCTGGCATTCTCAATTACATCTCATTTTTGATTACCAGTATTGCGATTTACGCGATTATTGGGCTAGGGCTAAATCTCCAGTGGGGCTTCACGGGACTGATTAATTTTGGGGTGGCGGGCTTTGTGGCGGTAGGAGCCTATGGGACGGTGATCCTGAGTTTGATGAATTGGCCCTTACCTGTGGCGCTGTTCGTCGGTGGACTCGCGGCGGCGCTGTCTGGACTGGTACTCGGATTTTCAGCGCTGCGACTCAGAGAAGACTATCTGGCGATCGTGACCATTGGGTCCGCAGAAGTGGTGCGACTGATCGCCAACAATGAATCGTTTGTGGATGGACGATCGGGCGCAATGGGCATCAGTGGCTTTCCGTTGCCTTTGGAGAGCTTTCGGCCTGATGTTGTGACGCGCTACGGAATGGTTGCGATCTTGACGGCGGTGTTTGGGCTTGCACTGTGGAAGCTGTGGCAATGGACGAGACGAAGACTTGCGAGTGCGGTAGCGGCGAAGAAGACGATGATTGTGGCGGTGTCAGTTTTTGGGGCGTTGATTGGTCTGCGGGCCTATGGTGTGAGTGCAATTTCGATGTTGAATTTTAGAGATAATCAAGCGGGTAATGGGCTATTGTTTTGTTCACTATTGCTGGCTGC
>JANMIS010000215.1:0-2952 GCA_031375925.1 Synechococcales cyanobacterium OTE_70_concoct_197_sub | reverse complement strand
GGCTGTAAAACAATGGCGCTGGATTTGGCCTATACGAACGATCGTGCCCGTCATTTGTTTGAACGTTTGGGTTATCAGGTGACTTGTAGTAAGACGAGTCAGCGGTTTGCCAATATGACGGATGCGGGAGGTTTGCATCGATTGGAGAAGGCGCTTTGATGTCGTAGAGAGAACTCATCTGCAAGATTAGAAAGGCTAGGGCCACGCTCGGGACTGTAGACTGTTTCTACCATTGTTCCTGTCCAACGGGATTTCCCCAGTCCAGTTCACCATGGCAGTTTTCTGGGGTGATGCCTGCGAGGAGTTCGTCGAGGGTATGTTCAGTTTTTTCTTGGGCTGGAAAGTTACCATTGTCGGCTATTTTGTTATTTCTACAGTTTCATCTATTTATAAGGAAAAGGAAAGGACTTCCCTTGTGGCAGATCTTGAAAAGAATCTACAACCAAAACAGTGGAAGGAGGCTGACCTAATTACTGGAAAGATATTTCGTTATCCAATTAATGAGATATCGTGCGGTGACTTGCAGATGATTGACCAAGCTTGGCTTAGAAGTAGTAATAATAAATTTGGATTGACAGTTCAGAAATATATTTGGCAATCTTCCTTTCCTCCAATTGGTGAGTTTGAGGCGAAGAATTCACGAATTAAAAGTAGAGATGAAGCATTCAGAGATTTTGCAATCTTAGTTGGCTGGCGAATTTCTAAAGATGAAAGATGGCTTCAATATAATGAACTCAATTTTTCTAATCCTGATGTCGTTTCTCCAAAAGGTTATCTTCCAATTGGCTGGGGTGACATAGACCGAAAAGAATGGGACATCGAAGATAGTTCCAAAAGGTTAAAGAACTGTGATATCAAATAAATTCACATTGACGACCATAAAGGTTTGCGATCAAGAAACTCTGCTTAGCGCCTAACCGATCGCCCATCAACTGTTCACGCAACTCGGCGCGGGAAGTTGAGCAGTTAGAATTGAGAATGAAGAACTGAGAATGTTGGATTGGGGAGGAAGGGCAATCATCGTCCTTCTCGGCGGCAATGATTTAAAATAAACACATCCGTCTCACCCACTCTACGACTTCCCGAACTCCTCTCACCCAAGCCCTCACCCAGCCCGCTCTTCCTGCCCACATCTACCGCCACACATCCTAGAATCTCCCACCCGACTCCCGAAGATATCGCCAACTTCCGCCCCACGCCTGAAATAGTCGATCGGCTCCAAACGCTACTCGACCAAAACCGATCGGGTAAGCTGGCCGCCACAGGAAACCAAGAACTCGAAGAATTTGAACGCATCGAACACATCATCGTCATGCTCAAATCCAGCAACCACTGAGTGGAAAATTCTGCTCATTGATTCCCGATCGCTACAATAAAACCATCCACTGATTCCAAAGTAAAAGCACGATACAGCTTACGCCTTGCTAAGGTGATGCCAGTTTTTGAGATTATTCGGATTTCAACCCTTTGGCAATGCGTCCGAGATCCATTTTTTCGTCGATCGCCACCCGTGATGGCGAACCGCTGATGATGCGCTCTAAGTTTCGGAAGGAGTCTTTGATTTCAGGTCCATGGCTGCTGATGCTGTACTCGCGTATCCCTTTATCATGCCAGGAACCGCGCATTTTGAAAACGTGGAGTGCCCGCGACATTTCGCCTCGGATTTCCACATATTGCAACATCAAAATAGTATCGGTGATGGTGGAAATATGGGAGTCGGTAATGGAATGGGATCCCATGAATTGGTCAGTGGTGTTGGTAAAGAATCCGGTAATTTCTTCCTGTTTTGCAAAGCCCGTAACGCCAATGACAAACTGCCGGAAGGAATTGTTACTGACGCCTCGTGCTAGGGCAGAAAGAGAATCGATCGCAATGCGGCTGGGTTTGAATTCTGCAATTTCAGACTTGATGAGCTGTAAGTGATCTTCTAACCCTGCGGATTCCGGATAGGCGCAGATGATTTTGAGCAGGCCGCGCTGCTCTAGTTCTTCAAAGTCTGTACCCCAGGAGCTGGCATTTCTGGATAGTTGCGCTCTGGACTCTTCGTAGGCAAACAGGATAGCGCGTTCGCCTTGCATACAGGCCTGCTGAATGAATTTGCTGACCAGCAGGGTTTTCCCAGTCCCCGTTGCCCCTGTTGCGAGGATGATGGAGTCCTTAAAATAGCCGCCGCCGCACATTTCGTCGAGGGTTTTGACGCCAGAGGAGACTCGGACATTGGACGATCGTTGGGTCAAGCGCATCGCACCAAGGGGGAAGATGTTCATCCCGTGGGTGGTGATGGTGAAGGGATATTCGCCCTTCATGTGGGTGGTGCCGCGCAGTTTGAGAATCTCAATAGTGCGGCGGCGACGTTCGCCTTCAAGGACGTTACGGACGATGACGACGTTATCAGCAACAAATTCTTCAACGCCGAAGCGGGCCACCTGACCGTATTCTTCAGTGCGTTCGGTGGTGATGACGGTGGTGACGCCAAGGAGCTTAAGCCTAGACACCAAGCGAAGAATTTCACGGCGGACGACGGAGGCGGAGTCGTATTGCTGAAAGAGGGCGGTGACGGAGTCGATCGAAACTCTTTGCGCTTTGTATTTCCGAATGGCGTACTGAATGCGCTCGATCAAGGCTGAGAAGTCAAAATTTCCCACGACCTCTTGGCCTTCGGGATCCGGAGAGGCATCTAGGATAAATAGCTTTCCTTCGTCGATCAGTTTCTGCAAGTCCCATCCAAAACTAACGGCATTTTTGATGATGTCGGTGGCAGTTTCTTCAAAGGTGACAAAGACGCCGGGTTCTTCAAAATGCTCAATTCCATTGAACAGGAATTGCATCGCGAGCAAGGTTTTTCCGGTTCCTGAGGTTCCACTCACAAGGCTGGTGCGACCGATCGGGAAGCCCCCATGACTAATATCATCAAAGCCCTCAATCAGAGTCCTAATTTTCTGGACTCCCAGT
>JANMIS010000240.1:0-2575 GCA_031375925.1 Synechococcales cyanobacterium OTE_70_concoct_197_sub | reverse complement strand
CATTCATCAAGCCCGCCACCTTGTCTCCTCCAAAAATTCGCAGTAGATTATCCTGCAAACTCAAGAAAAACTTCGTAGTTCCAGGGTCGCCCTGACGACCGGCCCGACCCCGCAGTTGGTTGTCAATCCGTCGTGATTCGTGGCGCTCGGTCCCAATAACATGCAGGCCGCCATCTCTGACCACTTCATCATGTTCAACATCGGTGAAGGCATCGTACTCTTTTCGAACGATGCGGTAAGCTTCGCGAAGTTTTTGGATAGCGGGGTTTTCGGTGGGGGCTTTTTCGGCGGCGGTGGCGATCGTGTCTTCGGCTTCTAGTTCGGACAGCGACTGCTCACCGTACTGAGAAATTGCAACGGCAACAGCTTCTTTGATGGCGGATTCTGCGGCTTCAGACAGTGCGGTTGGATAGATCTCGGGACTCGCTTTCCAGGTTTTGATCTTGGGCTTTTTACCAAATCCTTGGGCAGCAGGCGCTTCCTCGAAAGAAGGTAATTGATTCGCTGCTGCAAACATATTTTCGTCTTCGTCGGGACGGACGAGGCGAGGCATAAGGTATTCGCGTAGTTTTAACCGGGCCATGTAGTCGGAGTTGCCGCCGAGGATGATGTCGGTTCCACGTCCGGCCATGTTGGTGGCGATCGTAACTTGGCGCTTCCGTCCGGCTTGGGCAACGATTTCAGATTCTCGCTCGACGTTTTCGGGTTTGGCGTTGAGGAGGTTGTGGGGGACTTCGCGCTCGTCGAGCAGCTTAGAGAGCAACTCGGATTTGCTGACGCTGGTGGTTCCGACGAGAATCGGACGGGCGGTGTTTTGGTTCATGGCCGCGCATTCGTCGGCGATCGCCATCCACTTTGCGTTTTCGGTTTTGTACACCACGTCGGACACGTCTTTCCGCGATCGGACCCGGTTTGTGGGGATAATCGTCACTTCGAGCTTGTAGATTTTCTCGAACTCGGCTTCTTCGGTTTTGGCGGTTCCGGTCATCCCGGCGAGTTTGGGATAGAGCAGGAAGAAGTTTTGGTAGGTGATGCTGGCGAGGGTTTGGGTTTCGTTTTGGATTTCGACGCCTTCCTTAGCTTCGATCGCCTGGTGCAAGCCATCACTCCAGCGACGACCGGGCATCCGACGACCAGAAGATTCATCGACAATCACGACTTCATCATCGAGGACAATGTAGTTGGTGTCTTTTAGGAAGAGTTCTTTAGCCTTGACTGCGTTAAAAATGTAGTGCGCCCAAGGATCTTTCGGATCGAAGAGGTCCGTAACACCCAACGCTTTTTCTGCTTCCATGAAGCCTTCATCGGTCATCAGGACGTTGCGCTGTTTTTCATCTACTTCGTAATGCTCATCGCGCAGCAGGAGGCTTGCCACTTGGGCTGCACCTTGATATTTTTCGGCTGGGCGATCGAGTGGGCCAGAAATAATCAATGGCGTCCGCGCTTCATCGATCAAGACTGAATCCACTTCGTCAATCACGCAGTAATTAAAAGGCCGCTGCACCACTTCCTGCATGGTGTTGGCCATGTTATCGCGCAGATAGTCAAAGCCGAGTTCGCTGTTGGTGGCGTAGGTGATGTCGCAGGCGTAGTTGCGTTGCCGTTCATCGGGGGTCATTTCCTGCTGAATCAGGCCGACGCTCAGCCCGAGAAATCGGTGAACTTGGCCCATCCATTCCGCGTCACGCCTAGCTAGGTAGTCGTTGACAGTGACGACATGGACTCCGCGACCTGCGACGGCATTGAGGTAGGCGGGCAGAGTTGCGACGAGGGTTTTTCCTTCCCCGGTTTTCATTTCGGCGATCTGGCCCGAGTGCAGGACGATGCCGCCCAGCATTTGCACGTCAAAGTGCCGCATTCCGAGGACGCGCTTCCCAGCTTCTCGGACGACAGCGTAGGCTTCTGGCAGTAGGTCCGCCAGTAGATTTTTCATTTCATTGTCATTTTTTGTCTTGTCGAGCTGGAGGCGAAATTCTGCTGTTTTGCCGCGTAGTTCGTCGTCGGAGAGTTTTAAAATGTCCTCTTCAAACGCATTGATGTCCGAGACGATCGGCTGAAACTTTTTAACTTTACGTGCGTTCGGATCACCGAAGAGGGCTTTAAACATGGCTTTCGACAACTACAGCGCTGAGATGGGTTAGAGATACTTCAAAGTTTTGAGCAAATCGTGACTTGACAAGCCTCAAAGCTTGATAATTCTATCACTTTGGTCAGAGATGGAACGATCGAGATGACCGTCCATGATCAATCCGGGTTTCCCTCTTAAAAATCAGGTGGGGTTTAGACTTCAAGGTTTAGACTTCAAATGGTGAACCCAGTATCAACTTCTGTTAAAATTTGGACGGTCTGTATCTGTGTTGCTGTGTATGGAAATTGGAGATAAGGTACGAGTTCGCCGTTTACGCGATCGCGTCTCCCAAGACATTATTGGGAAACTGGGTAAGGTTGGAACCGTCTGTGGCTATAAAGTCGTTGATGGTAAGGGTTTGGGGCGGTTGGTTGAATTCGATGATAAGTATTCGACTTGGTTTTTTGAAGATGAACTGGAAACTGCTGAGACTTAAGCCGCAGCAGT
>JANMIS010000152.1:0-1149 GCA_031375925.1 Synechococcales cyanobacterium OTE_70_concoct_197_sub | reverse complement strand
TGGGAAAGTTTTCAATTCAGCCGGAAGTCAGATTAAGCATATGCGTAGCCATTATTGCGGACAGGTTCGAGCAGCCAACATCGGAGAAACCGTTACCCTCTTCGGGTGGGTCGATCGCCGCCGGGATCATGGATTCGTCATCTTCCTAGACCTGCGGGACAAGTACGGCACTGTACAGATTGTCAGCGATCCCGATCGCACTCCCCAGTCCCATCCGATCGCTGAAGGGATCCGCAATGAATACGTGATTAAAGTTACCGGGCGCGTCAACTCTCTCCCGTCATGAATTGTAAGTTCGAACCCAACCGAAACCTCAACCATCACATCACGATCGCTCACTACGATTGAATCAAAAAACCACGCTGTTAGCATCAGATCGATTCAAATAATCAAAAGCGATACTCTGAAAATCAAATAAGTGACTTGATTACGGAATAAACAATCGACCCACACCCTTATACTGCTCAATATCAATCACAACTTCAATCAACCGTTCGACACAGCGTTCGCGATAATCTGATTCACTAAAACGATCGAGATTACCAATGGTTACGACTGGAAGTGAAGTCTCAGTGTTCTCCTCACGCATCACTTGTTCCAGGGAATCTTCCCCTTTCATATTTCGGTTAGCCGTCAGAATCATCATCTGATGCGCTTGGGCGTAGCGCCAGACGACTCGATCGCTACTATCCATCGACAATCCCACCTCTTTAAACGTGACAAATTCGATCGCAGTGAATTCAAGCCAGCCCAGCTTCGTCAGCATCCCCAGGAAAATTAGTGCATAGCCATCTAGATTGTAATCAACCAGGAAAGTCATACTTATTCTGCCGATCGTCGTTGGGCTTTCTGCGCATCCAGCTTTGCCCAGATCTCTTGATGTTCAGACTTACGAGGCATCGCTGCAATTTGAGCAAACCGCTCTCGATTATGATCTTCCCAGTATTGACGAATTTCCTCTCTCGTTTGAAGCACGTCTTGGTATTCCGCTTCAACCTGAGTCGGGTACTCTTCAATGTAAGACAACGCGGCCTCAATCTGTGCATCCGTCAGATTGAACGTGTCACGAATTAACTTAGGCGGATACTGAGCTTTCAAAAGATCCATCACATCATAAAGACTCGTCCGCGAACCTGCGATCGTCAACCC
>JANMIS010000151.1:0-4375 GCA_031375925.1 Synechococcales cyanobacterium OTE_70_concoct_197_sub | reverse complement strand
TGGGAAAGTTTTCAATTCAGCCGGAAGTCAGATTAAGCATATGCGTAGCCATTATTGCGGACAGGTTCGAGCAGCCAACATCGGAGAAACCGTTACCCTCTTCGGGTGGGTCGATCGCCGCCGGGATCATGGATTCGTCATTTTCCTTGATCTGCGCGACAAGTACGGCACAGTCCAGATCGTCAGCGATCCCGATCGTACTCCCCAGTCCCATCCGATCGCCGAAGGGATCCGCAACGAATATGTCATCAAAGTCACCGGGCGCGTCAGCAAACGCCCCGAAGAATCTCTCAACCCCAAACTCCCCACGGGCGAAACTGAAATCTACGCCGACGAAATTGAAGTCCTTAGCGCCGTCCGTAAGCAGCTTCCGTTCCAAGTTTCCAGTTCCGAAACCGAAACTGTAAAAGAAGAACTGCGCCTAAAATATCGATACCTAGACCTGCGCCGCGAACGCATGAGCAAAAACCTGCAACTGCGCCACAACGTGATCAAATCCGTCCGTCGCTTTCTCGAAGACCAAGAACACTTTATTGAAGTCGAAACGCCCATCTTAACCAAATCAACCCCAGAAGGAGCCAGAGATTACGTTCTGCCTTCGCGGGTGAATCCGGGTGAATGGTTTGCTTTGCCGCAATCTCCGCAATTATTTAAACAGTTGCTGATGGTGGCAGGCTTCGATCGGTACTATCAAGTCGCGCGGTGTTTCCGAGATGAGGATTTACGGGCCGATCGGCAACCTGAATTCACGCAGCTCGACATGGAAATGAGCTTCATGAATCAAGAGGAAGTCCTCGACATTAATGAACGCTTAATTGCTCACGTATTTAAAGCCGTCAAAAACATCGACATTCCCCGCCCATTCCCGCGTCTAACTTACCAAGAAGCCATGGACCAGTATGGCTGCGACAAACCTGACACTCGCTACGATTTAAAGCTCGTCGAAGTCTCAGACCTGCTCAAAACTTCTGGCTTCAAAGTCTTCTCCGACACCGTAGCCAAAGGCGGCATCATCAAAGTTCTGCCCATTCCCGGCGGCAACGATGTTATTTCCAACGTCCGCATCAAACCAGGTGGCGACATTTTCCGAGAAGCCGCAGAAGCCGGAGCCAAGGGTCTCGCTTACATCCGTGTCCGCGACAATGGCGAAATTGACACGATCGGAGCCATCAAAGACAACCTCACCGACACCCAAAAAACAGAACTCCTAGCGCGCACTAAAGCTAAACCCGGCGACCTTTTACTATTCGCAGCAGCGGACGTAAATACAGTTAACAAAACGCTCGATCGCGTTCGTCAGTTCGTTGCAAAAGAAATGAACTTAATCGATGCCAGTAAAAACAATTTACTGTGGGTCGTCGAGTTCCCCATGTTTGAATACAACGTTGACGAAAAACGTCTCGAAGCATTGCATCATCCATTCACAGCACCATTCCCAGAAGATGCCCATGATCTTTCAACAGCGCGCGCTCAAGCCTACGATATCGTTCTCAATGGCTATGAAATCGGCGGCGGCAGCTTACGGATTTATCAGCCAGATTTGCAGGCTGAAGTTTTCCGTACGATCGGTCTTACCGACGAAGAATCCCAAAGTAAATTTGGGTTTTTGTTAGAAGCCTTTGAATATGGCACGCCTCCCCATGCCGGGATTGCTTTTGGGGTCGATCGCTTAGTCATGCTACTTGCAGGCGAAGACTCCATTCGAGACGCGATCGCCTTCCCCAAAACGCAACAAGCCCGCTGCCCATTGACCAATGCGCCCTCAAATGTCGAAGACAAACAGCTTAAAGAACTCCATGTCGTTTCAACGCATCGCCCGAAAGTGAAAGAAGCTTAGAACCATCCAACCAATCTATGACGTGAAAATTTCGGGAATCCCTGCATAAGCTCATGGAGTGAAAGATAGAAAAATTTGTAAGCCACTCAGCACCCGTTTAGGGAAATTGAAATTCGAGAGTGGCTGATAAATTGATCAATCTATTTATTTTGTTTCCTGGAGCTAACTATGATTTTTCGTAAAACGATCGTCACTGGATTACTAACTTTTATTGCACTAGCGACAACCGCACTACCCGGCATGACCCGAAGCGCCGCCATTGATCCAGCACAACGGGCAGGAGTCAACGTCCGATCGGCAGCGTCGATTAGCAGCAGTGTTATTGATGGTTTGGCGGGTGGAACCCCGATCGAAGTTCTCAATATCTCCAAGAACGGTTGGTATTACATTCGATCGACCGGAAACATAATTATCGAAGGCTGGGTCGCCCGTGAATTGGTCCGATTTAATCCTAGTGGTTCAATTTATGGCACCTTAAATGGCAATGTCGGCGACACCATTAATATCCGATCGGCTCCTAGCACCAGCAGTTCCATTTTACATACGGGCATCATGGGCGACTTAGTTAGCGTAGGCCGATCGGCATTGGTCAACGGCGATCGTTGGCATGTCGTGGTCTACCCCAATGGTTCCACAGGCTGGGTTCGATCGGATTTGATTTCAATCTGGCCCAAAGGCTGCATCATCACCTGTCCCGCCAATTAGTCGCATCGGGTCTGTAGGGGCATGGCTCGCCGTGCCCAAAACCCAACAAAAAAGCGATCAATACTCCGATCGTCTTCATTGAGGTTAAGATCAAAAAACCTCGATCTCCATCATTCATGTCAAAAACCAATCCAAAACCCAATCTCCCCATCCTCCACCATAGCCATCCCACACTACGCAAAACCGCCCCACCCGTCACCACACTCCAAACCCCACAACTCCAAACCCTAATCGACGATCTCCTAGCCACCCTCCGATCGGCCAATGGAGTCGGAATTGCAGCCCCACAAGTCGATGAATCCTTGCAGATTATGGTGATCGCATCGCGTCCCACCCCGCGTTACCCTGACGCGCCTACCATGAAACCAATCGCTCTAATTAATCCTCGCATTTTAGACAAATCCCCCGACTTAGAAAAAGGCTGGGAAGGCTGCCTCAGCATTCCAGAATATCGGGGATTTGTGCCGCGCCATCGGTCCATCACCGTGGAATACACCGATCGTCAAGGCATTACGAAACAAGCCGTATTCACTGATTTTGTCGCGCGAATTTTTCAGCATGAATACGATCATTTTCTAGGGCTGGTCTTTCTCGATCGATTGGAATCTGAAGCCGATCGGATCACAGCAGAACAGTTTGATTTAATGTTTCCGAAAAACGCAAACAGGACATAAATAATATTCTATTTCCCACGAATTCCACGCCAAGTCATATAAATTGCCAACAGTATTAACAACGATCGAAACAATTGATTAACCCGATCGCTACTTAATCGTCCCAGCAATCGCGTTCCGAACTGTGCACCAATCGTACCGCCAATCGCCAAAGCAAGGCCCGGTCCCCACAGCACATTGCCCTGCACCCCATAGCGCCACAGTCCCGACAGTGCAATCAAAACGATCGCACCCAAACTTGTCCGCACCGCCGACTTAATCGGTTCCCCCAAAGCCACCATCTGCAACGGCACCATCACCGCCCCACCCCCCACCCCAAACAATCCAGATAAAAGACCCGCCAAAACCCCGATCGCAATCACTGAAAAGCTATTCCTTACTCCCCCAGAATTGGGGACCGGAGGGCTGCCCATCTCCAGAGATGCCAACCGCTGCTTATAAGCCATCAAAAAAATCGTCATCAACAAAAACACCGCAATCGAAAACGCAAGAACCCGATCGTCCATCTGACTAGCCATCCATGCCCCCACCTGAGCCGTCGGCACCCCACAAAGCCCCAACGCCAGAGACGATCGCCACCGCAATTCCCCCTTTGCCAAATTGCGTCCACTTCCTGACATTGCACTAAACGCAACCCCCACCAGACTCGTCGCCGTCGCCTGCACCAGTTCAACGCGCCACAGCGTCAACAGCGGCGCAATCAGCAACCCGCCCCCAATCCCCAGCACCCCTGAGATCGTGCCTGTACCCATGCCAATGATGAGCAATAACAACAAAGACAATGGAGAACCGATCGTCTCTGGATTGAAAAACAAAGAGAAATTCATATACAATTCCAGTTAATCAAACAATCCCGTGATCATCGCATCTATGGACACCCAAAATCCCGATCGAATTGGCTTTATCGGCCTTGGCATTATGGGAAAACCCATGGTTAGGAATCTGCTTAAAGCGGGCTATGGTGTAACTGTCTTCAATCGTAGTCGCACAGCTATGGATGAGCTTAAAAATGATGGCGCAGTTCTCGCAAACTCGATCGCTCACCTCACATCTAGCGTTGACGTTATCATTACCTGCGTTTCTGATTCTCCAGATGTGGAATCTATTATCTTTGATTCCCAGGGCATTCTCAATCATGTTCGTCCTGGAATGCTTTTTG
>JANMIS010000121.1:0-15822 GCA_031375925.1 Synechococcales cyanobacterium OTE_70_concoct_197_sub | reverse complement strand
GCGTCGATTTTCTCAGAGATAACCTAAAGACCATCAATCTTACATCCGCCGGACAAGGGTTATTAGAACGAGTAATCATGGGCGCAAGCGACTATTATTCTAATCCTGCAACCCGAGCCGCCGTCGATCGCGTCCTTCACGAGCAGTCGATCGCAGAATAGATTCATGGCAAACTATCAACCGATCGTCCGAGCAAATGTGATTGACATTCAAACCGATCGCCCCCAGAAAAGCGATCGGTTTTTAATTGACACCAATGCACTGTATTGGCTAACCTACAGCCGTTGTGAAGACATCTCCAGCCCACCCCAAGACTACCAAGTTAAGTACTACCCAAGGTACATCAACGATGGGCGTTGCTGAATTAAGGGATGATGGCTGATTTCTAATTTTCTACAACCTTAGCGAAATCAGGGATTTAAATTTGCTGATTGAGTTGCTCATACCCAATATCAGCAACGCCTAAGATTTTTCAGGGAGTTGAATGGGGAGTTGAAGTTGAGCAGCGATCGTTTCTAGCGGCTGGCGCAATTCCTCATGACCTTGCTTTAACACCGGAGACATAACATTTAAAATAGCTAAAAAATAGGCTTTGATGCGAATTGATTTCCGGCGATAGGCCACATTCACTTCATTTTGAAGATCTTCTAAATACACTTCTAAAAGTTCACGACGGGCGATCGGCACGGCTTCAATATGGCTATTGAGTTGGGCCAGAGATTGGGCGATGCAGGTGTAGTCGATCACCTCCGATCGGCAGACCGTTGGGTCATTGGGGTTTGGCGTTTGAGGCGTGGCGGAGTCTGGATGGGTGGAGAGAACCTCAGACTTTGGTGTAGCATTTTCGATCGAGGCTTTGCCTTGGTCCGTGAGATAAGCACGCACAACGATGAAGTCTCGGGTTTCGTTATCATAGACGCGGGCGACTTTCAGGTAGCCATCATCGGCAAGGGTATTGAGGTAGTAACTCGTCATTTGCATTGACGACCCCAGCGCCTTAACAATGTCTTCCCCCGTAATGTGGCCTCCGTCAATGACTCGGAGAATTTTGAGCTGTCTTTCGTTTAGTGCTGCCATTGTTCAAGTCTCTACCAAAGATCACACCGGAAACAATCGTACTGCAAGAACAGACGATCGGAATCATTTTAAGATTCCCAGCAAAATTTTAGCCACGAATCGTCCCTGCTTGACAGTCTCGCAGCCAGATCTTAATGCCTTGGGCAACAGTGCTTTGACTGCTTTCTCTAGTCGGTGCGACTTTAGAAGTAGCGGGGTAGCTTCCAATACGGGTAAAGCTTTGGGAAAGTTTCCAGCCTTGGCGAGTTTGCACCAGAAAGAGCCAATGGTATTGCTGAAATTCGCTGCTTTTCTGTTTGAAAGTTTGGCGCTCTAGAGTAGTGATGAAAAGCTGATGAAGGTTGGGATCGGGCTTTTGGGGATTTCCAGGGAGATTTAGAGGTTCTATTTCTGGCTGACTAGCAACGATGATTTGGCTCATCTCGGGCACATCCGATCGTTTTCTATTTTTTAACGCAGCGCGATTGGCATAGCTTGGAAGGTCCCGCACTAGAAGATTTGCCAGGGGTTGGATTTGGGTGGGACAGCTCATTCGAGGCTGGATTGCGATCGGGGGTAGGACGCTAAAAAACATTGATTTACGATCGTTCTAACATAATTCGTATATTCAGATTTTATCATGATTCAAGATTGCTAAAACGATGGCAAATAGAACGCTAACTCAACTGATAAGACTTGAAAGATAGAGTCTTCGTCGTCTCAAGCACAAATCATCTCAACACGTGAAACAAATACACAACTTTGCAAAAAAAACACAAAATCGTCCGGATTTGATTGATCCGGTTGCGATTTTTTCGAGTAAGCTACATCCCAGCAGCGATCGACTAAACCCGTGAGTAGGAGATACTTCAACCGTGACTGATTTCGTCCCCAACCCCCACAAACTAACGCTCCTACTGGCCTGTAGCCTGCTGTCCCTTGCACCAGCAGCACAAGCGATCGAGACCCCCTCAACTGCGTTTGAAATCGCCCAATCCAGCAATACGAGTCGTTACACCACTGTTTTTGTCAATCCAAATACAGGAAACAATGCCGGGGATGGCAGTCAGCAGGCTCCTTTCAAGACATTAACCCATGCCCTCAGCGTTGCACCCACAAACAGCATCATTTCCCTCGCACCGGGACTCTACAACAGTGCTAACGGTGAGACTTTCCCGCTATTGCTCAAATCAGGCGTTACGGTTCAAGGCGAACCCAGCGATCGGGGTCAAAATGTCATCATTCAAGGCTCAGGGCAATACCTCAGCCGGACCTTTGCAAGACAGCAAATTACAATATTAGGCACCGATCGGGCCGGACTGCGCGGCGTCACAGTATCAAATCCTAATTCCCAAGGTTACGGTCTCTGGATCGAGTCTAGCAGCCCGATCGTTAGCGATAGCACCTTTACGCAAAGCGGCCATGATGGTGTTTCGATCGTGGGTAACAGCGCCCCTATTTTAAAAAATAACTACTTCTACCAAAATGGTGCAAACGGCATCACCATTTACGGCACCTCACGCCCTGAAATTCGCGATAGCATCTTTGAAAAAACCGGATTTGGCATCAACATTGCTCAAAACGCAGCGCCTCGCCTTACGGGCAATCGTATCACCCAGAACAAAGACGGAATTGTGGTTCAAGGCAATGCCTCTCCCGTATTACGGGGCAATGTCATTGACGGAAATGACCGAGATGGCCTGGTTGCGATCGCCAATGCTCGACCCGACCTCGGGACTCAGAGTGACCAAGGGAATAATGCATTTTTAAATAACGGAGGCTTGGATATTAATGCAAAATCCAACTCCCAAATCATGCCCGTTGCAGGCAACCAATACACCAAAGCCTCTGGCCGACTAGACCGTAATGCGATCGAAACCCTTGCCGCACAGCCCACGGTCCGATCGGTGCCGCCTGTAATTCAGGCAATCGCCCCAATCGCTCAAGCTCCGATCGTCCAAACCCCTGTTTTGAATCCCGTAAGCACTCCGCTCCCTGCAACACCCATGACCTCAGCCCCTCAGGAATTCACCTTCCGTCGGCCTGACGTTGCCGCTGCTCGTTCTGTGGCACCCAGCCCAGCCCCCGCGCCCCTATTCACCAATCCCAACAATCCAATCCCCGTTGCAGGCTTGCCTTCAGAATTGATTGTCCCGATCGCTGTTCAGCCCGGTGCAGGCAAAGGCCGATCGCTACCCGTCCCCAAGCCCGCCAAAATGAAGGCCGCCATTCCTGCCAACATGACTTTTAATAACCTGGTGGTCCCCAATCAAGCTAATCCCACAGCGCAGACTAATCCCACAGTGCAGAACCCCAATACCAATTTGCTGCCCGTGCCAGGGTCTAGCATTCCAGTGGGCAACGTCGGGGATTCGGTTTCTGTCTGGCGTCAGCCCGGTCGCCGCACCGCCCTAGCACAGCCTGCCCAAAGACCCGCCAATATCAGGCATCGGGTGGTAGTAGAGATGGCGGATGCAGATGCGCTGAGGACGATCGTACCGGGAGCCTTCGCAGTGTTTTCTTCGGGGCGGCAGGTCATGCAAGCGGGAGCCTTTGGAGATGCGGAAAAAGCCAGCCAACTGCTACAAACCCTCACCAACCAAGGCATTAGAGCGGCAGTCGAGAAGTTCTAAGCCCTTGCTTTGAGGTCAGGTGAGTCTTAGATGTCTCTGGAACGCTCGGGTTCAGATACACTAGGACCATCCTAACGTATGGGAATTTTTAGGGCGATGTCCTCCTCTTTTTTGAATAGCCTGCTCATCATTTTTCTATTGGTCATTCTAAATGGCCTATTTGTCATGTCAGAACTGGCGATCGTCTCCTCACGGAAAGTTCGCCTCCAGCAGTCGATTAATCAAGGAGACAAGGGAGCTAGAATTGCTCTAAAGCTAGCCAATGATCCGAATAACTTTCTGGCCGCCGCCCAAATTGGGATCACGTTAATTGCGATCGTCTCCGGGGCCTTCGGTGAAAAGACGTTTTCGGAATTGTATAAGCCGCTCATTGAAGGTATTCCGGCCTTAAGTCGTTACAGCGAAGGACTTGCATTTGGGGCAGCAGTCCTGACTATTACCTATTTGACATTGATTTTAGGTGAATTGGTTCCCAAGCGGTTGGCCTTGAATTCTCCTGAGACGATCGCCCGTTTTGTGGCGAGTCCGATGACTATTTTGGCGAAGGCCACAGCCCCAGTGGTTTACCTGTTAAGCAGGTCCACTGACTTAGTTTTAAAACTTCTCGGCGTCCGCCCCTCCGAAGAACCCCAAATTACAGAAGAAGAAATCAAAGTTTTGATTGAGCAGGGTACCGAAGCGGGCATGTTTGAGCAGGCGGAAGAAGACATTATGAAACGGGTGTTTCAATTGGGCGATCGGCGAGTCAGTGCCATTATGACGCCGCGTGTGGATATTATTTGGCTAGATCTGGAAGACTCAGATGAGGAAAATCGTCAAACCCTCAAAGAAGATGCCCATTCTCGGTTTCCAGTGTGCAGAGACGGTTTGGATAATCTGCTGGGGGTGATGCAGGTGTATGAATTGCTGATGGAGACCATTGATGGAGAAGCCTTGAACTTCAGTAAATCGCTTCAGGCTCCCGTTTTCATCCCTGAAAGCACCCGAGCATTGCGCGTTCTAGAGCTATTCAAACAAACCGGAAACCAGATTGCTTTTGTGGTGGATGAGTATGGTGTGATTCAGGGAATGGTGACATTGACGGACATCCTACAGGCCCTAGTGGGAGATTTGCCGTCGATCGGTGAACTAGAAGAGCCACAGGCGATTCAGCGTGAGGATGGGTCTTGGCTACTTGATGGAATGCTGCCTATTTATCAGTTTAAAGAAATCATTGATCTCGAAGATAAAGATCTCCCCGGCGAACATCGCGGCACTTATCAAACCTTGGGTGGTTTTGTAGTGATGTATTTAGGTCGCATTCCGACTTCGGCAGACCATTTTAATTGGGGAAATCTGCGATTTGAAGTGATGGATATGGATGGGAACCGAGTGGATAAAGTCCTAGTCGCTCCCACCACCAATCCAGAACACAAGCCTGTTTCGTAAAGATTTAAATCAATCTCTATCGCACACTACGCAATAGAAAATCAGATTGGCCGCAGCTTTTTTGCGATCGTTTTAGCACTTCAGCGCTACAGATTCCTGGTTTGCCATCTTTGGAGTGGCAGACCAACATTTCTTGCAAAAATCGACCAGACCCAGAACAAGTCGGGGCGAAGCTCGTGGTACTATAGCCCGGATTGGCTTTGACAAAATCTTGTTTGAATTGGTCAGGCGTCACACGGACAGGTTTAGCGGGTTTTTGGTAGCGATCGGGAATGCGGACCGTATTTTTTAAAGTTTTGGCGAGTTGTTGGTATTGCACTTGAGTTAAGCCAGAGCAGGTGCCGTGCTTTTCCCATTCGTGAGTGTAGAGTTTTGTGCTGGGATAGAGTTCAGGAAATTGTTTGATTATTTTAGGGTCAAAGGCTTCATTGGTGCAGCTTTGGGGATAGCCGCGATCGTACTGGGGCCACAGCCCATGCAATACAAATCCCAATTGTCGCCCCGCGCCACATTGCTGCGGATCATTGCCGCCCTTAGACGCGCAATAGTCGGGAGACCAAGACAACGCTACAACATAGCTATCAAACTGTCCTGGAATATTTTTGCCCGTTTTTTGGGTAGATTGCTCTGGCTTGAGAATGGGTTTGGGCTTGCGGGCTTCAGCAATGCCGGAGAATGAAACCGTTAAAATCAACGCGGAGAGGAGGGCTGCTCTAAACATATCTAAATTCGTTAAGTTGGTAGGCTGACTCTAGAATCACATTGCGTCCTAAAGATTCCGGAATGGTACAACATTAATTCAATAGGTAGGGAAATCCGATCGCTTTTGGGTGGATGAAACCTATTTTTCGTGCTGCGAAATGACGCAAAATACGAGATTGAAAAGCTCTCTATTTCCTTAAGTGACCTATGACAACCGTTCTAGAACAGGGCAATATCTCGATCCATACCGAGAATATCTTCCCCATCATTAAGAAGTGGCTCTACTCCGACCACGAGATCTTCATGCGGGAATTGGTGTCCAACGCCGTTGATGCCATGAAAAAAATGAGCATGGTGTCGCGATCGGGCGAATATGGCCAAGAACTCGGCGATATGGAAATCACCGTCACCATCGACAAAAACAAAAAAACGCTGTCGATTTCGGATACCGGAATTGGGATGACAGCCGACGAAATTAAGCAATATATCAACCAAGTGGCCTTCTCCAGCGCGGAAGAATTCGTGCAGAAGTACCAGGCCACCAGCGACGAACAAATCATCGGTCACTTTGGACTCGGCTTCTACAGTTCCTTTATGGTGTCGAGCCAAGTCGAAATTGACTCTCTTTCCTACAAAGAAGGCGCACAGGCAATTCACTGGACCTGTGACGGCTCGACCAGCTTCTCCCTGTCGGAGTCCGATCGCACGACACGCGGCACCACCGTCACGATGTCGCTGCTTGATGAAGAAAACGAATATCTCGAAGACTATCGCATTCGCACCTTGGTCAAGACCTACTGCGACTTCATGCCTTACCCGATCAAATTGGTCGTCCTAGAAGCCGAAGCCGCCACCGAACCCGAACAAATCAACAAACAGATTGCACCTTGGAAAGAATCGCCCAGCAATCTTACTGATGAACAATATCTAGAGTTCTATCGCTATCTTTATCCCTATCAGGAAGATCCCTTGCTGTGGGTGCATCTGAACACCGACTATCCGTTTGTCGTCAACGGGATTTTGTATTTCCCGAAGCTGAAACCCGACGTGGATGTCACCAAGAGTTCTGCAAAGCTGTTCTGCAATCAGGTCTTTGTTTCGGATAACTGCGAAGAAGTGGTTCCCCGCTTCCTATCGCCTTTGCGTGGGGTCATCGACAGTACAGATATTCCCTTGAATGTATCGAGAAGCTTCCTACAAGCCGATCGCACCGTTACCCAAATCGGGAATTACATTGCCAAAAAAGTCGGCGATCGTTTGAAAGATCTCTACCGCGACGATCGCGCAGCTTACATCAAATCCTGGGAAGATCTCAGCACCTTTGTCAAATTCGGCTCAATGAACGACGACAAGTTCAAAAAGCAAGTCGAAGACATCATGATCTTCCAGACCACTTTTGCCCCGACATCTGACAAACCCAAAGTCGAAGTCGAAACCGCAGAGGGCGACGTCTGGGAAGGCGGTGGAGACTTGAATACCGTCGATGGCAAAACCTACACGACGCTGAAAGAGTACCTCGATCGCAACAAAGAAAAAAACGAAAACCGCGTCTTCTATTGCAACGATTCGATCGCTCAAGCCACCTACGTTAACTTGTACAAGTCACGCGGCATTGAAGTTCTATTTTTAGATTCCTTCATTGACAGCCACTTTGCGACATTCCTCGAACGGGAATACAGCGAAGTCAAGTTCTCTCGTGTGGATGCCGAACTTGATGATGCATTGATTGAAAAAGATCAAACTGAAGAAGTTGATCCTGAAACCAATCAAACGTTTGGCGATCGGATTAAAGGGTTATTCAACACTGCATTGAATAAGCCCAAATTAACCATTCGCACCGAAGCAATCAAATCAGACAATCCTGCTAGCACCCCGCCTGCAATGGTTCTATTACCTGAAGATCAGCGGCGGATGCAGGAAATGATGGCGATGATGCAGCAGCAACAAGCCCAATTCCCAGAAGAGCATATCCTGCTTCTCAACACCGCCCACCCGCTGATTCAGAATCTTTCTAAACTGCAACAAAACGGTTCTACCGAATTAGCTGATACCATTTGTCACCATGTTTATGATTTAGCATTAATGGCCCAAAAAGGCTTTGATGCGGATGGCATGAAGACCTTTGTGGAACGATCGAACCAAGTCCTAACAGAGCTAACCACTCGCTAAGTCTCTAAAACCCGGATCCGTAGAGGCACGGCTTGCCGTGCCCCAAACCCAACTACCCTCTTTGCTCAGATGACTGAAGTTTTTTAATCTCATTGATAGCATCTTGATAGTCTTGAGACTTACCCTTTTGCTGATAAAGATCCGCTGCTTTTTGATAGTCAACGATCGCCTTTTCCCGTTTCCCTAGTTTTCTGTAGGCAATTGCTCGATTGTAATAGGCGTCTGCGTAATCTGGTGCAAGCTCGATTGCTCTACTATAGTTTATCTCAGCAGTTTCATAATCTCTGAGCGCACTATAGGCATTTCCTCGATTGTAATAAGCCATTTCATAATCTGCTTTCAAAGCAATCGCTTTATTATAATCAGCAAGGGCAGCTTGATTGTTCCCTAAGGCGATCCAGGCGTTACCCCGATTGTTGTAGGCCATGGCATAATCTGGCTTTAACTGAATTGCTTTATTATAGTCTGCCATTGCCCCTTGATTATCTCCCAAAGCTCGACGCACCGTACCTCGGTTATAGTAGGCACCTGCGTAGTCCGGCTTGAGTTGAATGGTTTTGCTATAGTCTTTCAGCGCCCCTTGTTTGTCACCCATACGGCTGCGTGTAACGCCTCGGTTGTAGTAGGTCATGGCGCTATCCGGACTGAGTGCGATCGATCTGTCATAATCTTTCAGGGCACCTTCCGGATCTCCACCATCATCGCGGGAATTGCCTCGGTTAGCGAGGATATTGGCATCATCCGGCTTGAGTTCGAGTGCTTTGTCATAGTCTACGATCGCGCCTTTGTAATCCCTTAAATCATTGCGTGCCATTCCTCGGTTAACGTAGGCATTGACATAATTCGGTCTGAGTTGGATGGCTTGTGTGAAGTCATTAATGGCCCTTGTTTGATCGCCGAGGCGGCTGTAGGTAAGGCCTCGGTTATAGTAGGCAACTGCGTCAGGCTTGAGGGCGATCGCTTTGTTGTAGTCCCCGATCGCCCCTTGAGAATCTCCTGCATCATCGCGGGCATTGCCCCGACTGGTGTAAGCTTCAGCAAAATTAGGATTCAGTTGAATCGCCCGATCGAAGTCTGCAATCGCCCCTTTGAAGTTTCCCTTGTTGTATTTTTCGAGTCCCCGCGTGAGAAAATCTGAGGCGGTCTTTGACGACTCGCTGGGGATGTCTTGCTCAATCACGCCCGCTTGGCTCACGCTCGGCAATATGATCTCCATCCCGGTGATTGTCATCACTGCAATCACGCCACTCAAAATCCATTTTGGGTTTAATCCTGCGATCGTCATAGCGCTATCTCACTGGTTATTGTATGTAGTGATTATTCCCGTAAAGGGCCATAGACTTATGCAACAGGCGACCCGATCGCCTGTAATCTAGATTATTGTTCTTTTTTACTGTGCTATGGAAGTCATCCCTGCAATTGATCTACTTGGTGGTAACTGCGTTCGTTTGTACCAAGGAGATTACGATCAATCTGAAATCTTTGGCAACGACCCGATCGCGGTTGCAAAGCAATGGCAAGATCAAGGCGCAACTCGACTTCATCTCGTCGATCTCGATGGCGCAAAAAGCGGCGAACCTGTGAATCTTCCGGTTATTGCTAAGATTGCAAAAGCATTGACGATTCCAGTGCAGGTAGGCGGTGGACTGCGCGATCGTGACCGCGTGGCACAGCTTTTGGGCTTGGGCGTGAGGAGTGCGATTTTGGGTACGGTTGCTGTGGAGAAACCCGAATTAGTCGGGACGCTCTGTACCGAATTCCCCGGTCAAATCATCGTCGGCATTGATGCCCGCAATGGCAAAGTCGCGACTAAAGGCTGGCTCGAAACCTCCGAAGTCGAAGCGATCGAACTTGCAGGCCGCATGGCAAAACTCGGAGCGGCAGCCATTATCTACACCGATATTCATCGCGATGGCACGATGCAAGGCCCGAACCTAGAGGCACTCAGGGAGCTAGCAGAGGCGATCGATATTCCCGTGATTGCGTCTGGCGGGGTGAGTTCGGTGACGGATTTATTGAATTTATTGAGCTTGGAAAGTTTGGGGGTGACGGGAGCGATCGTGGGGCGTGCGATCTATACGGGAGATGTGATTCTCAAGGAAGCGATTCGAGCGGTGGGGAACGGTCGCTGGCAGGACGTGCCGCCGGATTTGGGGCAGAGTGCGGTTTGTTAAAGGGCTAAACCTCTGCCTCACCCCAATTGGGGATTTGGGGGGCGGCAGAGGCAGTATCTCTAAACCTCCGCCTCACCTGCAAACACCCGCTCCGCCGGACCCGTCATGAAAATCCGATCGTCTCCCGCCCATTCAATTTTCAACGGTCCACCCGGTAACTCCAGAGTACAAATCCGATCGGACTTATCATTGAGCACCGCAGCCACCAATGACGCGCAGGCTCCCGTACCACAGGCAAGCGTAATACCCGCCCCCCGCTCCCAGACGCGCATTTTGAGGTGGCTGCGGTTGACCACTTCAATAAACTCCACATTCGTTTTAGCGGGGAACACCGCATGGGTTTCAAATAAGGGTCCTATTTTTTCAAGGTCGATCGCCGCTACATCAGGCACAAAGGTAATGCAGTGAGGATTGCCCATGCTCACACAAGTCACAGCCCATGTTTCTCCTGCAACCTCCAAACTCTGAGCTACCACCGTCTCCCCACCATCCGTCAAAGTTGTTGGGATCAACGCAGGAGAAAGGCGAGGCCTGCCCATATCCACCGTAATCTGACCATCGGCTTCGAGCTTGGGCGTAATCAAGCCTGCCAAGGTATGCACGGTATAGACAGACTTCGCGCTATCCCCTTCTAGATCGCCTAAAAACCGCGCCATACAGCGAATGCCATTGCCGCACATTTCCGGCTCAGATCCGTCGGAGTTATAGATGCGCATGGTGTAATCGGTGCCATCCTGACCAGGCAGCGCAAAAATCACGCCGTCTGCTCCAATGCCAAAATGCCGATCGCAGAGCCGTTCTGCTTGCTGAGGGGTCAGCACCGGATCCGGACTATGGCGATTGTCCACCAAAATGAAGTCATTGCCCAGACCGTGATACTTTACAAAAGATAGTGATGCCATAGGTTTTACGATTGATTTAGTAATTAATCCCGCTGTCGTTTACTGTATGGGAAATTGTAGCGGTCCATGGGCCGAAATCATTTGCCCTGGGTAAACTTAAAGCCAGAACAGTCCCTACATCCTGACCGAACTCACCCTAACCACCACCCCTTGCTCATGAGTACCGAACTAGAAACTTCTCTGCCCAGCATTCGCCAAATCCAAACGCTCATCAAAGACGGTAACGAAGTCGAAATAAAGCTAAGTACGGGCGACCTGCTCACCGGAAAAGTGCGGTGGCAGGATCCCCAATGCATCTGCATTCTTGACCATTATGACCAGCCTACGATTATCTGGCGATCGGCCATTGTGTTCATGAAACCGAAGGCCGTCTAGGATTTAGCCCACCGAAGCAAAACCCGATCGAACACTTGGATTAGATCTTGCGTCACATCGTCTATCGACTGACTCGCATCAATCCGAACAAAGGAATCAGGGTTTGTCGCTTTTTTCGCATTATGCAGCGCGAGAAAGCCCGATCGGACATTTTGGTGAAAGGTGAGATCTGCCTGCTCAATGCGATCTCGCGTGCCTCTTGCCTGTGCCCGTTCCAGACCAATCTCAGGATCCAAGTCCAGCCACACCGTCAAATCCGGTTCTAAGCCATCGGTCGCGATCGTGTTTAACAGGTCAATCAAAACTCTGTCTAAACCGCGTCCATAGCCTTGGTAAGCCACCGTAGAAGCCGTGTAACGATCGCAGAGGACCAGCGCACCCTCATCTAACCAAGGTCGTAGCCAAGCGTCTACATGTTGGGCACGATCGGCGGCGTAGAGCAGCAGTTCTGTGCGATTTTGCATTTCTTCGTCGCGATCGGGCGTTAACAAAACTTGGCGAATTTTTTGACAAAGGTGACTGCCACCCGGTTCGCGGGTGGTTTTGAGAGCGGTGAAGGGTAAATCTAATTTTTGTTCAAACCAAGTTTCTAAGCGTTTTAATTGCGTCGTTTTTCCGCAGCCTTCACCGCCTTCAAGGACCACGAGTTTTCCCTTCACGCCAAATTTCCCCGATCGCTATGCTAGTTCCAAAATTTTACATGCCTTGAAACATTCTGTTCCACTCTATGAAATTCTCAACGCGACTAGCCCCAAGGGAAGGTTTGTCGTATCGTGGGAACGGTTATGCAAGAGATGTGTAACACTAAGTTTGACCGATTGGGGGTTTTGTTGATATGGCTCGTTATCCCGCTTTATTTTCACTGGGAATCAAAATTGGAGAACTCCATGCGAGCCTTCAGAAAGTGCTTGAGAGCTGCAATCTCAACATGATCTACGATACGCCTGAGTATGTGATGGCGCGTGAGGTGCCTGGTAAGGTGCCGTTTCCGAAGCTGGTGACCGTTGAAGTCTTAATCGATCGAACTAAAGCCACACCGGACTCTGTCCAGCTCAAGCTCGTCGTAAAAAATGAAGAACTGCCGCTGCAATCCGGTAATCACTGTGCGCAGATGTTTGAGGTGATTAATGCGGCGATTAATGCGGGCGAGGAATGGACCGTTTTAGAGAGCTTTACGGGAGAACCTTGATCCCATGGGGTGTGCGCAAAGCAAGGTTCCTGATGAGGCATCCCCAAAAAATCCCACTTCTACTTCTGAGGGCGTTAATCTGGGGGCGTTAATCTGGGGGCATTAGTGGGGCGTCGGAGCTAGCCGTTAGCGGTATCTCCGAGTTCATCCTCTTCATCTAGGAGACGATCGCCGCCATCTTCCGGATCCCCGATCATGCCAGGGCTGATGAGCGTAATATCAAACTCATCTGGAGGCACAGTCTGAATCTGTTCCCGCTTCAATAGGTAATAAATCGCCCGTACCTGCGGACCAAAAACCACCTCATCCGAATTCTGCAAATCGTGGGATTGCAGCTTGCGACCGTTGATCAGAATGCCATTGGCGCTGGCTTGGCCTCGCAAGTTTCCATCGACGATGCGGTAGTAGTAGGAGCCGTCTTCCTTAGGAAGCTGAACCAAAGTGGCATGACGGCGTGAGACAAATTGAGAGACGAGTCGGACGTCACATCTTGGATCCCGACCGATCGAGTAAACAGGTTCGTCAAGGTTAAACTCTCGACGACCTTTATCATCCTCAATGATGAGCATGTGGTTATTTTGCTGTTCTGAAGGCATGACGGCTGAGGTGTCCAAGATGTAGGGAAGATATTTCAATTAGACTACAGTTTAGCGGAGCCTATAGGTAGATTTTAAGAGAACGTTATCTTGCGACAGTTGCGCGCCAGCGAAGGAGAATTGAATTTCCGACCACTGTGATCGAACTCACTGCCATTAAGATGCCCGCTTGACCGGGTGCAAGAACAATATTCCACCTCGGCAGCAACAATCCGGCAGCAATTGGAATTGCTACAAGGTTATAGACGATCGCCCATCCAAGATTCAGATAAATTGTCTTTAAAGTGCTTCGGCTGAGGTCGAGGGCAGCCAAAACATCCGAAAGCCGATCGTTTAGCAATACAATTCCCGCCGTTTCAGAGGCCACTTCGGTCCCGCCTTTGAGGGCAATGCCAACATCGGCTTGAGCGAGAGCGGGCGCGTCATTAATCCCATCGCCAATCATGGCAACGATGTGGCCTTGGGCCTGAAGCTGCGTAATTGCGTCAGCCTTCTCAGCGGGTAAAACTTCGGCGATCACTTGATCGGAAGAAATCCCGAGTTGATGCGCGATGCCTTGGGCGACAGAGGCCCGATCGCCTGTCAAAAGCATGACCCGCAAGCCTTGATTCTGAAGTGATCGGAGAGTGGATTTAGCCTCGGGGCGTAGGGTGTCGCTGACGGTGAGGAGACCGAGAAGCTGTGTCTCTTGGGCTAGAAAAATCACGGTTTTACCCGATCGTCCTAGGTCATCGGATTGTTGTATCACCGTCTCTGAGATCGCTACACCTTGAGCTATTAACCACTTGCTAGTGCCCAGATAAAAAAGGTGTCCGTCGATCGTCGCTTGGACCCCACAGCCTGCAATGGTTTTACTGCTTTGTGTAGAAAGAATCGTGAGGGGGGGATTCTGGGCGGCAGTGAGCAAGGCTGTGGCGAGGGGGTGCTGGGTGCCGGATTCTAGGGTGGCGGCGAGTTGAAGGAGACGATCGGCTTCTAGATTAGCGATAGGGATGCAGTCGATGAGTTTGGGTTTGCCAAGGGTGAGGGTGCCTGTTTTGTCAAAGACGATTGTGTCGAGTTTTTCTACTTGCTGCAAGATGTCCCCGCCGCGTATCAGCAGTCCCCGCTGTGCGCCCAAGCTCGAACCCACGATCAAGGCCGTCGGTGTCGCTAACCCGAGCGCGCAAGGACAGGCGACGACCATTAGAGAGATGGCGAGTTTTAGACTCATGAGAAAGGGTGAGGGCGGTAGACGATCGGCGACCATGCCAGAATGGGATGTCATAGAATCCATGTGACCTGCCGGCATCAGGCTTTGACTGTCCAACAAGACCGATTGCCCAAAACAATACCAACCCACAAAGGTCAACACCGATAGAGTCAGCACGCCATAGGTGAAGTAGCCTGCGATGCGATCGGCGAGTTGCTGGATGGGAGCGGGATGGGTTTGGGCACCTTCGACCCATTGGATGATTTTGGCGAGCTGGGTGTTGTGGCCGACCTGGGTAACTTCGAGGACGATCGGGCTGCCTTGGTTGAGCGTTCCGGCGCTGAGACGATCGCCTGGAGATTTCTCTACGGGGAGGGCTTCGCCTGTGAGCATGGATTCGTTGAGTGTCGTAGTGCCTTGGATCAGTTTACCGTCGATGGGAATTTGTTCTCCAGGAAGAACTTGTACCCATTCGCCAATGCGGAGATGCTCGACGGGGATGACAATTGCGTCGCTGAGATTTGATTCAAATCCTTGGGAGGCGCTTTGCTTACCGATTAGGCGGGCGGTTTGGGGTTGGAGCGTGATTAGGGATTGAAAAGAGGAGAGGGCCTCGCGTCTGGCCCAGCCTTCGAGCGATCGACCGAGCAAAATGAACCCAATCAGCATCACAGGTTCGTCAAAGAAACATTCCCAGCCGATCGCGGGGTTTAGCAATGCCACAAGACTGGTCCCGAAGGCTAAGAGGGAGCCGAGGGCAATCAGGGTATTCATGTTGGGGGCGTTTTTGACTAGGCCCCTGAGTCCGTCCCGGAGGATTTCGCGACCGGGAAGCAGCAGAGCGAGTCCGGCCAAAACTGCATGAAATCGATCGTTGCCAAGTCCGGGGAGAGGATGACCGATGGAATGCCCGATATGTCCGGCGCTGGAGATGATGACGAGAAAAAGGGCGATCCAAAGCCGCTGCCGTTGGATTTTGGCTTGGTGGGTGCGACGATCGGCTAGCTCAGCGAGTTGGGCGGTGCGACCTTGACCGGAAAGCTGCGATCGAGCGGTGGTGGGAAATCCGGCTTGGGTGAGGGCTTGAGTCAGGGTTTCGGTGGGAAGGGTCTGGGTGGTGGTGACGGTGGCGACTTCGGTGAGGAGGTTGACGATCGCGTTTTGAACACCGGGTTGCTGTTTGAGTTTTCGGGTGACGGCACTGACACAGCCTGCACACATCATGCCGCTAACATCGAGGGTGACGGTTTTGGTGGGGAAGGTGGTTTTTTGGGGCGTTGCGACGGACATTAGGATTTTGGCGGTGGGGCTGAGTGGTGAACGTGTCTGGTCGAATCGCCAATTGGAAAACGTCACGCGGATGGCCATTTCAGACGCAAATTCCGAGGGAACCCGCCGACTACTTT
>JANMIS010000109.1:0-2920 GCA_031375925.1 Synechococcales cyanobacterium OTE_70_concoct_197_sub | reverse complement strand
GGGAAAGCCTCTTGTCACGTTTTTTCAGTCGAAATTCATGGGCCTCCCTCTAGAGTACGTCCAAGCTCCTCTAGATCCGACTCATCAAAAGGACCTCAGCCAAGCTAGACCCTACTAGGTGTCATCTAAATTTATTCAGAGCGCTCTGCGATCGTGCAGAGCGCTTTTTGTATGGGATGCATTGCGTGCAACATTTGGAGGCGAAGCACTTTTTGTATCCAGAACACAGCCAGCCCTTCGGTTCACGCGGTACCATGGAAGAGTCCCCTACCTAAAACTCAATGCCCGAAACCCTGACGTTAGAGTTGCCCACGATCGATAGTGCGATCGCCCTAGCTGGAGAGCGTGAAGTTAATCTCCGAAAGCTCACCCACATGACCGGTGCCAAGCTCGTTATGCGCGGTCAAGACCTTCTCATTTCAGGAAGCAATAACCAGGTCCACCGCGCCAACCGCATCTTAAAATCCCTCGAACCCTACTGGAGCGTCGGTAAAGTCATCACCGATGTGGATCTTGAGACCGCAGCCCACGCCCTTGATTCACGCCAGGAAAGCTCCTTGCAGGCCATGCAATCCGACGCCCTCGGCAAAAATCGCAAAGGCGAAATCATTCGGGTCAAAACCTTCAGGCAACGGCAATATGTCCAGACTATTCGCAAGTCTGACCTCACCTTTGGCATTGGCCCAGCGGGGACAGGGAAAACCTACCTAGCCGCCGTCCTCGCAGTCCAGGCATTGCTGAACAATGAGTATGAACGGATCATTTTGACTCGTCCAGCCGTGGAAGCGGGGGAAAAACTCGGGTTTTTGCCAGGAGATTTGCAGCAAAAGATTGACCCATATCTGCGGCCACTTTACGATGCCCTGCATGACTTTATCGAACCCGAGAAAATTACAAATTTAATGGAGCGCCAAATTATTGAAGTGGCACCGATCGCTTACATGCGCGGACGGACCTTAAACAACGCATTTGTGATTGTAGACGAAGCCCAAAATACAACACCAGCGCAAATGAAAATGTTACTGACTCGGATTGGATTCAAGTCCAAAATGGTGGTAACAGGTGACTTGACTCAGACTGATTTGCTGCCTAGTCAAACGTCTGGGTTAGCGACAGCGGAGCGGATTTTAGGGGCCGTGGATGGCATTGCATTTTGTTATTTCAACCGATCGGACGTAGTGCGTCATGCCTTGGTACAACGCATTGTAGAAGCTTACGAAGCATTAGAAACTTAGAAGTAGTGTCTTCCCCGATGACCGTCTCGATCATCGAATCCAAGCAGCAAGGTGTTGCTGAATTAGGAGATGATGGCTGATTTCTAAATTTCTACAACCTTAGTGAAATCTGGGATTCAAATTTGCAGATTGGGTTGACCATACCCGATATCAGCAACGCCAAAAAAGCTCTCATTCAATACATCTTTAGTGAGTATTTAAGCAAAAGTGGGAATAATTCAAGCACTAAGGACTCGATCGTTGCTAGTGGAGACTCATCATGAAAATCAGACCTATTCCTATGCTGGAAGTCAGCGTTATTCTTCCCATGACGCTTCTGACTATCCTTGGCATGAGCGGCTGTAATCCGACCCCAAATTCCCCGATCGCCCCATCCCAAAACTCTAATGCTCAAACACAGAAGATGGTAAAAGTGGGTGGATCCAGTAGTGCGATCGGCCTGCTTCAAGTTCTGTCCGATCCCTACCAAGCTAAGAACCCTGCAATCAAGCTAAACCTGCTTGAATCGGGACAATCAGAAAATGTGATCGCTGGAGTCAAGCAAAAAATCCTCGACATCGTTGCCATCTCCAAGAAATTATCCCCCCAAGAAAATGACGGCACCTTAATCTTCAGAGAAATTGCACAAGACGGACTCCTCGTCGCCACCCATGAAAGCGTCAAAGGCGTCGCGGGACTCACCACCGAGCAACTTCAAGAGATTTACAGTGGAAAAGCCAGCAACTGGAAAGAATTTGGAGGACCCGATGCCCCGATCGTTGTCCTCGATCGGCCCGAGGATGAATCCGCAAAAAAACTGCTGCGAAAGCACTATCTCGGGAAGGAGTTGAAAAATTCGGCCACTACGATCATTCTTCGTAAAGAAGGCGAACTCATCCAAAGTTTGCAGAGCACACCGTACAGCATTGGAGCCTTCTCCCTAGCCCATGCTATTTCAAACAAACTCCCCGTCAACCGCCTCAGTCTGGATACGGTCGCACCCACTATCGAAACGATTAAAAATGGTCAGTACAAAATGGTCCGAACGATCGGCCTAGTCTGGCACATTGCCCCAAATGAGGCCACTCAAAGCCTAATTAAGTACATCGAAAGTGCTGAAGGTCAACAAAAAATAGAAGCAGCGGGATACGTTGCAGTCCCATCTCAGGAGAAATAAAGGTAGCCGACCGAAAATAATTCTTAATTTAGGTTCTTAATTTAGGTTAACGTTCATGCTGGTGTCTCGCTACCGAAAGCTGCCGTCTTCTGTCAAACTTTTGACATCGCTTTTGGCTTCATTTTTGACCCTGTGGAGTGCCGGGACACTCAGTTTTGCATACTTTGCCCAGATTAATTTAGAACGATCGACGACCCGCGAAATCGAAGACTCCGCCGCATGGCTTGAAAAAAATTTAGACCAACAACAGAAGGTCTTGAACATCCACGCCCGATCGCTTAGTGAGAACTCCCAGATTGTGGCTGCTCTCGATCAAAAAGCCGATCGAAGGCGGCTTCTACAACTTCTTCTGCC
Organism: Synechococcales cyanobacterium OTE_70_concoct_197_sub; assembly: GCA_031375925.1. GTDB lineage: Bacteria > Cyanobacteriota > Cyanobacteriia > Leptolyngbyales > Leptolyngbyaceae > JAAFJU01. Next base: position 175 of record JANMIS010000109.1, on the reverse strand, counting down.
CCAACAAGCGGCTCTCAAGTTAGACCTCGTTCGAGTGGTGTCACCCCAAGGCATCATCCTAATCTCCTCAGAACAAGGCACCCTTGCTAATTCAAGGTTTCAAGATAAGGCCATCAATGTTGCAGCTCAAACAGGGCTAGATTTATCAGGCGTTTTGCTTTCGGAGTCTCCTACA
>JANMIS010000096.1:0-3635 GCA_031375925.1 Synechococcales cyanobacterium OTE_70_concoct_197_sub | reverse complement strand
GCTCTCTACATCGATTGGCAGACCTAGCCTACAACTATTGGTGGTCTTGGCATTCTAAAGCAGTGGCTTTGTTTGCGACCTTGGATCCGACGGGATGGGACCGCTACGCCCATAATCCGGTGATCTTGTTAGAGAGTATTGGTTTCGATCGCCTCTCCCAAATGACCTGCGATCCGCAATATATGGCGAACTACAAGCAGGTCGTGCGCGAGTTTGATACTTACCTAGCGGGCGATCGAACTTGGGTGAAACAGAACCTGAGCGCAGACTTATCCCCTGAACATCCGATCGCTTACTTCTGTGCGGAATTTGGATTGCATGAGTCGCTTCCAGTTTATTCCGGCGGTCTCGGAATCCTGGCGGGCGATCATTTGAAATCCGCCTCTGACCTTGGCCTTCCATTGATCGGGGTGGGATTACTTTACCGCCAAGGCTATTTCCGGCAAAGGCTCAATCGATCGGGCTGGCAGGAAGACTATTACGTCAATGCCCCCTTTGAACAGATGCCCATTGAGCGCATTTTGAATTCCGAGGGTGAAGCTGTAACCGTTGAGATGCGGGTGCGCGATCGAATGGTCAAAGCGCAAGTTTGGCGGGTGCGAGTTGGGCGGATTCAACTGTACTTGCTGGATACCGATCGCGAAGACAATGATTCGATCGATCGGTGGCTCACGGGTCACTTGTATGGCGGAAACCAAGAAACTCGCATTGCCCAAGAAGTCCTGCTGGGTATCGGCGGCGTTCGAGCATTAGCAGCGCTGGGCATCGAACCGAGTGTGCATCACTTGAATGAAGGCCATGCAGCATTCTGTCTTTTGGAAGCCTGTCGTCAAGAAATGCTCAAGACGGGTAAATCTTTCTACGACGTTGAAAAAACGATCCGCGATAAGTCGGTGTTTACCACCCACACCCCAGTGCCAGCGGGCCATGATGTCTTTAGTGCAGACTTGATGGATTCGTTCTTTGCTCACTATTGGCAGGGCTTAGATCTCTCCCGTGAGCAGTTCCTGGCTTTAGGTGCGCGGCGCTTGGGCGATCCTTGGGAACCGTTTGGGATGACGGTGTTGGCGTTGCGGATTTCCCGTGCGGCCAATGGCGTGAGTGAACTGCACGGTGAAGTGTCTCGCAAAATGTGGACGGTGCTGTATCCGGGCCGATCGGAAGACAACGTGCCCATCGGCTACATCACCAATGGCGTTCATGCCGAAACCTGGACGGCACCCTTGATGTCGGATTTGTATTCTACTTACTTAGGTCAAGACTGGGCCGATCGCGCCTACGATCCAGATCTATGGAAAAAAGTCGATGATATCCCCGATGCAGAACTCTGGCAACGACACCAAATTCTCAAAGAACGCTTGATTGCCTATACTCGCAGCCGGGTTCGCGCCTCGCGGGAATCTAGGGGCGAAGACTGGGATACCATTCACGCGACCCATCAATTGCTAGATCCTAAAATTCTAACCATTGGATTTGCTAGACGGTTTAGCTCTTACAAACGCGGAGATTTGCTGCTGCGCGATGCTCAACGGGCTTTGAATATCTTCACCCACGCCGATCGGCCCGTACAAATCATTTTCTCGGGCAAAGCGCACCCAGCGGATGAAGAAGGCAAACGGATTATTCAACGCTTAATGGAATGGTGTCGGAACAATGCGATTCGCGATCGGGTGGCCTTTATCGAAGATTACGATATTTACACCGCTCGTAAGTTAGTTCATGGCGTAGACATTTGGCTGAATAATCCCCGCCGTCCCCTAGAAGCCTCTGGGACTAGCGGCCAAAAAGTCTGCATGAACGGCGGACTCAATTGCAGCGTGCTGGATGGCTGGTGGTGCGAAGGCTATCAAGCGGATAGCAATGGCCTGGGTCTCAATGGCTGGGCGATCGGCGAAAATGCCAACACTAGCGACACCACTTTGCAGGATCAAATTGATTCAGAATCTCTGTATCACCTGTTGGAATCGGTTATTACTCCGGTTTATTACGATCGGGGCAGTGACGGCATTCCCCACGGCTGGGTCAAGATGATGAAAGCCTCACTCAAGACCAACTGCCCTGCGTTTAATACCCATCGCATGTTGATGGACTATGCGACACAGCTTTATGCGCCGAAGTCTCATGCAAAAGTTGAGCTATCATTAGCGAAGGTTTAACGATTGCTTGAGGCTCTGGGATGGCGTCTGCCCGTTCTCGAATGAAATTTCCGCTTAATTTTTCCCCAAGGACGATCGCCTGGATTGATATCGCTGCGATCGGCGCTTGGGGAATTTTGCTGCTAGAGTATTGGATTAACCAAAAGCTCAGCCTGCTAATTCATCCCAGCTACGATCCGCTGTCGGTGATCGCAGGCATTTTGCTGCTGACGATCGCCATCTACCGCGCCTGGACCTTGATCAAAGCTCGTAAATCTCAGCAGCCCCTCCCGACGATGGCCCATTTGAGCCTGCTGCCGAATGGCGTGGGCAGTGTTATGCTTTTATCCGTGGCGTTGATGGCTATGGTAATTACGCCCCAGCCTTTTAGTAGCCAAACTGCCATCCAGCGCGGTGTCGGAGACATTATTACCAATACCCAAGTCAAGCCCCAGTCCTTCCGAGCCTCAACGAAACCAGAGGACCGCAGTTTGATTGACTGGATGCGAACCCTACAGGTCATGCCAGAACCTGATACCTACGTGGGTCAGAAGGTTAAAGTTCAGGGTTTTGTGGTTTACCCAGATAACTTCCCACAACAATATTTTAGAATCACGCGATTCATCATCACCTGCTGCGCAGCAGATGCTTACCCTATCAGCTTGCCTGTAAAACTCACCTCGGGCGATCGGACCCAGTATCCAAAAGACGGCTGGCTTGAAGTCGAAGGATCCATCATCGTAGAAACAATCGCTGACCAGCGCCAAGTCGTCATCCAAGCCAAACAACCCCTCAAACCCATACCCCGACCCGCTCGCCCCTACGATTACTAGCGCGATCGAGATGATTCAAACCTTTTCAAATAAGACGAACTGTAAACTTTATTAAAAAGAGCTTCCTGTTTCCGAGGATTCAACATACTATCTTCATAACGGATTCAATAGTTTACCGAGCAGGATCAATCCAACGATCAGCCCGCGTAAATCGTCAACAGACTTTGAACGAACCAAAATAAACCACTTATTCCTCAAGGAGGCAACAGCTATGGCATTCGCTAACGGCTCGACTACTACTAACCAATTCCAAGTAGTCACTACAATTAAAAGCATTCTGGTTTGGTCGTTCGTGTTGACTGTCTGTATGCTCGTAATTGGATTTCCGCTGTTGATGTTAGTTGTAGCGGTGGGTTCACTGACTGCGGTAACGCTTCACGCAATTATGCCAACGAGCGCTATGTTAATGACGGCGATCGGATTTATTGGTGTCCATGTTCTAGGTATCTTGGCAGCTTCGACCTTTTTGACTTTGAAAGGCATCCATCCTCAAGAGGTGGAGTGGCTGCGTTGGTTGAATGGACAAGAAAGCCCTACGACTTCCTCTACCTTCGCTTCTTGCCCTTTAACCTGCGATGTCAAAGGCTAATGACTCACTTCCAGGTGTGAAAAGTTGATCTAAGCTCCTAAATGAAATGGTTTTAAAGCCCAACGTGAGTTGGGCTGT
>JANMIS010000093.1:0-3547 GCA_031375925.1 Synechococcales cyanobacterium OTE_70_concoct_197_sub | reverse complement strand
CGTTGCAGGCGGCTTTGATTAAGGGGCAGACGATCGATTGGGATTATTCCAAAATCCGCGATCATGCGGTCGATAACTTCTCCGAAAAAGCATTCTTTGGTCAAGTCGATCGAGTTATGCAAAAGCTCCCGATCTTCGCTTAGACCTGTGAATAAAGAAATATAGGTTTTGACTTTATTTTAAACAGTTGGGTTACGTTGACGACTTGCTTCGATGACTTGCTTTGATGATTTTTGACCTTGCCGATCGCTTCTCAGTTCATAGGTTTTTATATGGTTACTTCCCGTCCACTTCCCCTAAATATTGCCCCTGAAAAAGAACTGGGCTATGGCCAAATCTTTACGGCGATCGCGCGTCGCAAGCATTGGCTCGTGATTGGAGTCTTGAGTGGGCTGGCGGTCGCGGGTGCGATGAGCTTGAGACAGGTTCCGGTTTACAGCAGCTCAATGCAGTTGCTAATTGAGTCGATTTATCAAGGTAAAAGTCAATCTAATACCAGCAAAACTGACGAAATTACCGATTCCAATGTGCAAGTGGATTCGGCGACGCAGATTAGTTTTTTACAAAGCTCGGGTCTGATTAAAAAGGCGATGCAAGATCTAAAGGCAGAATATCCTGAATTTCAGCCGGATAATGCAGGCAGTGTGGCTGACTTTAAAACTAAGCTGGCGGTGACTCAACTTGCCGCAGCAGCGAAGAAAACGGGCGACCCAACCAAAATCTTTCAAATCAGCTATCAATCAGATAATCCCCTCAAGTCTCAAAAGGTTTTGAGTGCGCTTCAAAAGGTGTATTTGGAATATAACCGCGAACAACAAGAGATCCGTCTGACGAAAGGCTTGGGCTTTATTAATCAGCAGCTTCCGGAAGTGGGCCGCAAGCTTCAGCAGTCTGAATCTAAGTTGGAAAATTTCCGCCGATCGCAGGACTTAATCGATCCAAAACTAGAAGCTCAGCGTCAAAGTGAAATGCTGAGTAAAACAGAGCAGGAAATCCAAACCAACGCAAGCCAAATCCGTGAATTGCGCAGTCGTCAAGCGTCGCTCCAGCAGCAGCTTCCTAGCGGAATGGACCAGACTCAGGTGATGGCTCGCCTCACTCAATCCACTCGGTATCAGTCGCTACTCTCTGAAATCCAAAAAACTGAGCTAGCGCTGGTGCAGCAACGTTTGCGATTCAAAGATGAAACGCCCTACATCAAACAAATTCTCGATCAACGTCAGCAGCAAATGGGGCTACTCCAGGTGGAGTCGCAGCGTGTGCTGGGTGGGGCTGCGATCGGTGAAGGGGCCTTATTACAGGCGGGCCAATTAACACCACAGGACATTGCGAGCATGACGCAGCTAGCAGATACAGGTGTGGCGTTGCAGGCGGCGGAGGCTCGGTACTCTGGCCTGACTCAAGGGGCTAACCAAATGCGCGCAAACATGAAGCGGTTTCCGCAGGTGTTAGCTGAGTATGGTCGCCTTGAACCAGAGGTGGACTTGAACCGGGACACACTGCGACAGTTACTAAAAGCCAGACAAGATCTGGGAATGGAGATTGCACGCGGAAGTTTTGACTGGCAGATTGTGGAGGAACCGCAGTTAGGGTTTAAAACCAATCCTCCGGCAACTCAGAGTTTGCTGCTTGGGGCGATCGCGGGCCTTTTCCTCGGAGGCATTGTGGCATTTGCACGGGAAAGTGCGGATGATGCCGTGCATACCTCTGATGACCTCAAGCGTCAGCTTCCGGTGCCGATGCTGGGAATGGTGCCGAGCTATGCCAATATGCCGAAGAATGTTTCGGTGCCTTTTGGCAGACCATCCGTTTCTGCGCCTTCTGCGGCAATCATGCAGCAGTTTATCCATTGGCCTCCATTCCGTGAGTCGCTGGATTTGGTTTACCAAAACCTTCAGTTGCTCAATTCCGATGGTGGAATTAAGTCTGTAGTCATCACGTCAGCATTGGCAGGAGAGGGTAAGTCTACGTTTGCATTAGGGTTGGCGATCAGCGCGGCGCGTTTGCATCGCCGGGTGTTGTTGATTGATGGGGATTTACGATCGCCGAGTCTACACACCATGTTGGGCTTACCCAACCAAGTGGGTCTTGCAAACCTACTCGCTGACGATAGCCCAATCCCGATGATTCAAAACAATACCGATGAATCGGAGTACGGCAATCTGGCGGTGTTGACGGCGGGGACGGGATCGATCGATCCGGCAAAGCTGCTAAGTTCTCAACGGCTGCGGCGATTGATCAGCACCTTTGAAAAAGCCTACGACTTAGTGATTGTAGATGCGCCGCCGATGCTGGGAATGGTCGATTCGATGTTGCTATCTTCGCGCTGTTCGGGCGTGGTGATGGTGGGTCGGATCGGGAAGGTGACTCGCAGTGAGTTGACCCAAGCCGCCCAAAACCTCGGCCAACTCAATCTCATCGGTGTGGTAGCCAATGATGTCCCGGCTAAAGTTCTCCCACCTACCTATGAGGCCGCTGTCACCTAAACAGTTCCCAATTCTAAATGCTCCTTACCTGGTTCAATACTATGCTTACCCAATCATCATCTCAATTTCGATCGCCTATCCAAGTATCTCAGCCTCTAACGACTGCTTGTGCGTTGACCTGGCGCGATCGGAAGTTGTTTGTTCGGGCGGTGAGTCCGGCGGAAAGTTTGAATTTGGAGGCGTTGCAGGATAGCGATCGGTTGGTGGAATGCCTGAGACGATCGCCTGTGGAGTTGGTGAAGTTGGACTCGGATCTGAGTCCTGAGGTGTTGTTGCGGTGGGCGGTGGCCTGTGGTGAGGCGAAGAAGGCTTGTTATATTAATGTGCCTTCTGTGTCTGAAATTCTAAGTCAACCAAATCCAGTTTTGTGGTTCTTCAAAAAGTCTATTCATCGTGTGACTGCAATCGGTTTAGCGTTGGCGATAATGCCTATTTTATTCATCACAATGACGATGTTCAAAATGGTTGACTTGCGGTTGCAGCGACGGTGGGCGGTGGGCGATCGGGGACGTTTGTTTCAATTGTGGGTCTACCAGCAGCCGATCGATCGATCGAGTGGTTTCTTTGGGCTGCGATCGTTTCTGTTGAAACTGGTGAATGTGATCCAGGGAGACCTGTTACTGGGTGCGCCGATGCCGATCGCATTAGAGCAGGGCTAAGGACTGGGCGATCAGTCCGTCTCTTGTATAGAAGAAATATGAGCTATCTGAGTATTTGAATGCCATGACTCAGATAGCTACCCTTATATAAATCTCAGGATTGCTTCAACTATGACAAACTTTATCTCTCAGATTAATATCCTGCTAGGAAATTCCCAATTCTGGCGAAACAATCGGCTGATCTTAAGAGAACTTAAGCATTTCTATAAGGTTGTAGTCTTAGCGGTTGTCTTTTCCCTACTCGCAGCATTACTTGAGGGCGTCGGGGTAAGTTTACTAATGTCATTCTTACAAAGTTTGACTCGTCCTGATGCGCCTGCTTTTAAAGTTGGAATTCAATTTGTTGATATCTGGATATTAGGAGCAGATGATTCTCCTACAAATCGTCTCCTAAAAATTTCG
>JANMIS010000086.1:0-2742 GCA_031375925.1 Synechococcales cyanobacterium OTE_70_concoct_197_sub | reverse complement strand
GTTGGGGCTATTTCGGTCTTTTTGTCGGATCCGAAATTGAATTTGAAAGGTTCTCTGGCTTCGATCGCAGGTTTTCTCTTCGCATTGCTATTGGTCGATTTGTTATCAGTAAGTTTTGGTTCGGCGGGTTTGGATAAGTCAGGTATTTGAGTTGGCTTGACTTCGGGCTTGACTTCGGGTTTGGTTTTCTCGTCTGTAGGCTTGCGGAATCGATCGAACCAATTTTCTTTTTTAGGTTCGGTTGATTTTTTCGCTACATTTTTTTCTTCAATGGGTTTAGCTGGAGCGATTTTTGTTTCCGGGGGCTTTGTTGATGGGTTTGGAGTGACGATTCCCGCTCCGGGAGGCTTCGCCAACGGTGCTTTAGCTGGTTCCTTGATTGGCGTTTTTACATCGATCTTTTTGCCCGGTCCCATAAAGGCTGGGAGAAGCTTTTGGATAATTTTCTTGGGTTTGGATTGAGCTTCTGGAGCTTTTTCGGGTTTTACTTCGGGCTTGGATCCCTCATTGGGTGCAATCGGGGCTTTCAGATCGGGTGCTTTTTGAGGGAATGGAATGGGGACGATTCCCGAGGGAGGCTTCGCCAGCGGCATTATAGATTTTGCTGCGGGCGAGGGCTTGACCTCAGGCTTAACTTCAGATTTTGGCTCAGATTTAATCTCAACCTTAGGCCCTGCCGGAGCGACTTCGATGGGCTTGGGCGGAGCGGGTGGGGTATAGCTTGGGTCTACGATGCCTTTGGATTGGGCGATGGTAAGTTCGCCTCGGGTGAGTTTGGCGAGGGAATCTTGGCCGTCAGGTTCGTAGGTGAAGATGCGGGCAGTGTTGTTGCCGAAATTCTCAACGCGATTGCCGTTTTGGTCGATGAATTCAAGCTGGACCCAGTTTTTTCCAGGTTTGAATCCTGTTAGATAAGTGGGCTGCCAACGATCGAGGAGAAAGCTCTGGCCGTTTATGGTGGCTTTGATTTTCCAGTCTTGGATGCTATCGCTATCGTTTTCTTGGGCGATTAGATGAAGTGGGGCATTGGTGAGGTAAAAGTCCAGGAGGATGGGCTGCGCGCCGTAGCGGCCTTGGGGTTGGTTGTAGGTGAGGAGGGGCTGAGTCGGGCTGGGGCTGTTGTCGTTGGTTTTGGTGAAAATGTGAAAGGTGACTTGAGCGAAGGCTCCGTCGTTTTTGAAAGACTCGTCCCACGGAGTAGCCGCGAAGAGGCGAAGGGTGTGGGTTCCTGGTTCGAGATCGGTGAGGAGGACGCTGGCGCTAGGGTCGTAGATGCTCTGGTGAGGCCGATCGTCGAGTTGAAGATGGAGGTGGGGACCGAGCTGAAGGGTTTTGTCCTTATAGATAGGTAGATCCTTAATTTCAAAGCTAACGTTGACGCTGTTGTCCGTTAGCAGTTCTCCGGCTTTAGGGCTGAGAATTTTGATTTGGGGTTGGTACTGGTCGAGGACTCGGTTTAAGAGGTTGAACGATCGGGGGATCGCAGTTTCGGTCAGCTGACCGCCCTCACCGCGAATGGTGGTAGACGCTGCGATCGCGCTGTCGGCCCAGCCTCCCCACAGGATCTGGAGTGCTAGTCCGAAGGCTAACGGTTTTTGCATCAATTTCCACGACTGTGCCGCTGTCCAACGCCGTCCAACCACGTGTCTTGCGCTCCGCAAACTTACTAGAGTGAATAGGGTCAGATGAGTTCTGGTCTTTACCCCTTAAATACTGTAGTGGGTTTACGGGTATCTGCTCAAGTTTACAAAGCTGGGTTAAGCGTTCCTTTGCAATGCAGTCAAAAATGGAGTGGCCATTGGCTTAAAGGCTCCATGGGGCCGAGGGTTCGGCATTTATAAATTATTTTTGAAGAGTCGATCGCAGGGTAGTGGAGTTCGTGAAGGGCTATCATTTTCGCAACATTTTTTCACACAAATTGTGTCATTAGACCGTGCTTATCCGGATTTAGTTACGGTTCTGCCGACAATTGTTGCAGAGTGTAAACTTCGCTGCGAATTGCTTGACTTTGAGCTTGCTTACGATCGGGCAAAGTCTAAGCCGTTAAGGGGTTTGGGGATCTTGAATTATTGTTAATCCGGTTTCAAAAGGCTTGAAGGATGCACCTATAATGATTTTTGTGAGAACCTGCCCAACTGCACTTAAGGCTCTGGGGTTTCCCTAGATACCCTTTTGTCAGGCTGACAATGATGTGACTTGGTTTCAAGACATATTTTCGGTCGGTTTGGGGAGTCCTCGTTCCGTTCTAGAGAGGAGAGTCTCAATGACAATCAGCCCACCGGAGCGCAATGCGAAGGCAAGGATTGTTGTAGATAAGGATCCCGTTGCTACTTCTACTGAAAAGTGGGGACAACCGGGTCACTTCGATCGCACCCTAGCCAAAGGTCCAAAAACCACAACCTGGATTTGGAACCTTCATGCAAACGCTCATGACTTCGACAGCCATACTTCTGACCTAGAAGATGTATCTCGTAAAATCTTTAGCGCACACTTCGGCCACTTGGCAGTCGTGTTCGTCTGGCTCAGTGGAATGTATTTCCACGGCGCGAAATTTTCAAACTATGAAGCCTGGTTAGGAGATCCGCTGGGGATTAAGCCCAGTGCTCAGGTCGTCTGGCCGATCGTTGGTCAAGAAATACTGAATGCAGATGTAGGCGGCGGGTTCCATGGAATCCAAATCACGTCTGGCCTGTTCCAAATGTGGCGCGGCGCAGGGATTACAAATTCTTATCAGCTTTACTG
>JANMIS010000071.1:0-1957 GCA_031375925.1 Synechococcales cyanobacterium OTE_70_concoct_197_sub | reverse complement strand
CAGTAAATAGAAACCTCCTCATCACGTCCCAATGAATCGGTCCAAGTGCGATTAATGGCCGGAGAGAGTGCTGGGTTTCGCTTTTTAACGAGTTGCGTAATACGATCGATATCTTGTTGTTCAGTAAGACGCTTAGCTTGACCTGTAATAATTACGCTTCGCCAATGGATCAGGCTGTGAATCTCTTCAACCTGTAGGCAAATGTCAGGATCAGCATCCATATCATGAGTTTTCATACCTACTGTTGTAAACAGATAGATATTCGAGTTCTCAAAATAATAATGCATTGGCATTACATAGGGTTTTCCTTCGTGAATGACACCAAGATGACCATATCCCACTTTATGTAGCAATTCAGAAATCTCGGCTTGTCCCATTTCGTCAATGTCTAACATTATCTTGTATTAACTCATAATAGAATTTCAGTATCGTTACACAAATAATTAGATGTTCTCTCTATCTTTTGACTTTGCTCGTGAAGATTTTAAATTTGAAATTGAATGCTATGTTGATTTATTGCATTTCAGGTTGCTGAATTTAAAAGGGATTTCTGATGAGCACATCTCTAAAGACTACAGAGTCACAGCCTATAGAAGTGGAATCTAATGGAATAGATCCGATCGAACCAGAAGTAACAGAATTATCGTCACCTAAAGGTTGGCGTAAACTTCGATCGAATAAATGGTTTCTGGGTTCACTAATCTTGATTCCAATTCTCGGTATTCTGACTTATCGGCAAATGGTCATCGTTCCGCAACAACAGGCAAAAAGCAAAATTCAAACGGCTCCTGTTGAACGTAGTAACCTTTCGATTACAATTTCTGCTAATGGAACCGTACAGCCAGAACGATCGGTCAATGTCAGCCCCAAGACCGCCGGAATCTTGAAGCAACTTCTCGTGAAAGAAGGCGATGTTGTCCAAGCGGGGCAAATACTGGCATACATGGATGACTCCAATCTTCAGGGACAATTGCAACAATCCCAGGGAAATTTAGCAGCCGCAGTTGCAAATCTAGAAAAGTTGCAAAACGGCAACCGCACCGAAGAAATCGCCACGGCCCAAGCGCAACTTGCAGAACAAAATGCTAATCTCCAAAAACTACGCAATGGGAATCGCGGCCAAGAAATTGCCGAAGCGCAGGCCAAGCTCAAAGATGCACAATATGCTTTACGCCAAGCCAACGACGACTTGCAGCGAAATCAAGCGCTCTATACCGAAGGTGCCATTTCCTTGCAAAGCCTGAACACCTTCCGCACAACCCGCGATCGTGCCCAATCTCAAGTGACCCAAGCCGAACAAGCCGCATCCCTCATGCGATCGGGAACTAGGCCAGAAGATATCGTGCAAGCTGAAACGGTGGTCAAACAAAAACAAGCAGCGCTGGACCTGTCTCAAGCGGGATCGCGATCGGAGGACATCGACAAAGGACAAGCAGAAGTCACCGCCGCCCAAGGAGCCGTAAAAATCATTCAAGCAAGTCTTGACGATATGACTTTACGGGCACCGTTTGCGGGAGTCGTGGCGCGGAAGTTTGCTGATCCCGGAGCCTTTGTCACACCGGCGACAGCCGGAAGCGCCGTTTCGTCAGCGACCTCATCATCCATTTTGTCCCTTGCTTCAACCAACCAAGTCATGACCCAAGTTGCCGAAGCCAACATTGCCCAAACGCGGATTGGCCTTGCGGCAACCATTCAAGTGGATGCCTATCCGGGGGAAACCTTTACCGGAAAAATCACCCAAATTGCCATCGACAACAGGCACACCATCTCCTGGTTGAGTAAGCAGATCTCCCTTCAGAGTGTTGGTCTCGAGGCGTGGTGGAGTTGATGGCGTAAAGATGTTTTGCGCGACTGTAACTGCGGGAGAAGACCATTGTGCAGGTGGCATGTGCTGCTGGTGCTGCTGCTGGTGCTGCTGCTGCTGTTGTGGTGGTGGCTGTGGCTGTGGCGGTGTGGG
>JANMIS010000050.1:0-6091 GCA_031375925.1 Synechococcales cyanobacterium OTE_70_concoct_197_sub | reverse complement strand
ATTTATTACACAATGACATTTTGTTTCGGTACAGTATATGCACTGATGTTACTCATTTTGTCTTGCAAATATCACGAAATTCCACTGTGGATGCAAATGGCCAGTATTGTCTTAGTCGCGCTGCGGTATGGGCAGGCTACGATCGCCTGCTGGAGCATGGGTGCCATGCCTCTCTTTCGATGGTTTTCATGGATTCCAATGCGGGATGGCTTAAGCTTCCTTGTGTGGCTGATGGGTTGTGGAGGAAATCGAGTGTTGTGGCGCGATCGTTGGCTTCAAGTTGAAGGCGATGGGCTGATCCGAGAAATGAAATCAAAACGCTGTATGTCGCGCTAAATTGTTGCGACTGCTACTATGTATAGAGAATTATTCAGAGTATATTGTGTTGATGCCCGAGAGTTCAGTAAAGCCTAAGTAATTTTCGTAAATCTTTGTATAAAATAAATCCAGAGAATTGTTTGTTATGGCGATTTTTAGTGCATAAATAATACAGGCGAAGAAATGTGAATCGGTTCTTCACACCTATTGCAGATTTTCAATAGTCTGTGATTCATTGAATCGATTTTCGTTCCCTGGCATTTCAGTCGTATTTCACATGTGTTTCTAGCGTGCAGCTCACAATTGAAGCGATATCGTGAATGGTATGGCTTGGATGGTTTGTTTGCTTCTCGTTCCCTCAAGATGCCGTAAGCGATAGGTTGGTCTCACTCTCAATCGAGTGGTGGTCATTCATGCATTTACCAGTTAGCCCAAGGGCTAATTTAATTGGAAAGGGTATCCCAATGAGTTACGAAATAAAATCATCACCAAGTTTAGATTATCGTTTGGCAGACCATCCGGCTCAGCCGTCTCACCTTCGCGATTCCAGCCGTCTAAGCCATCCAGACCCGTCTTCTGTGCTGCATAACACCTATCTCCCAATCTATTCTCAGTGCGGAGACTTGTTTAGCAGTGTCAAATTTTTGTCGCGAAGTTTGAAGCGTATGCTTGTGGACCATGCAATTACAGGCTATTCGGCCCAAGTGATGGAGTCGGACAGGCTAATGTGTGGAATCGGCTCCGACATTGATTTAATTATGTCTGATGAGAGTTATGAGCATTTTCTAAGGAGTTGCGTGCATCAGCGAATGAAGCCGATCGAGGGTGAACAGCGGATGTTTTGGGATAGTCGAACGGGTTGTACGGTTCGTATTTATGTAACGGGTGAGCGCATTAAGGTGGGCCGCCGATCGGTGAAGATTCCGGCTTTAGGTGTGATGTTGCCGAATGACGAGGGAATTAAGACTTGGACGTTGGATATTCCGGTGGTGCGTAAGGCTACGCGCAAAAGAACTGCGACGGTTGTGAACAGTCTGCCTTCACCCGTCTTATCTACCGAGGCAACTCCGATCGCAGCCTAGCCCATATCTAGCCAATATTCTAAAGATTATAAACTCTTCTAAAGAATATTAAGCGCATCGACATTTGGGGCGTGGAGGGTGATGACAGTAATTTCGGGGCGGCAGTTGAAACGTGCCCGGATACCGGAGGTCCCGACGCCCCGACTGGTGTATTGAATTAGGTTGCCGATTTGGTATTGGCCGACGGGGTATTTGTGGCCCAGGGGCGGGGTGACGAGTTTCATGAAGGGCAGGCTGACTTGGCCGCCGTGGGAATGGCCGGAAAGTTGCAGATCAAATCTTGCTGTTTCGGCGGTGCGATCGGCGACATCGGGTTCGTGGGCGAGCATGATGGATGCACCCAGGCCGGGGAGCTTCTGAAGGATTTGGCCCATGTCGTCTTCGCCGCTCCAAGCATCACCAAGTCCGGCAATATTAAGGAGACCGCCTTTGCGATCGAGGGTAAGGATTTGGTTTTTTAAGACTTTGATATTACTCGACTCAAGAACTTCGGTGATCAGTTTGGGGTTGGTGCCTTCGTCGTGGTTGCCGAGAATGGCGATCGTGCCGTCGGGGGCACTCAGGGCAGAGAGGCTTTTGAGGGCTGGGGCAAATTTCTCGGCGTCTTTGGTCACGTAATCTCCGGTTAGGGTGATGAGGTCGGGTTTTTGGGCGTTGACCTGCTGGGCAATTTGGGTAATGCGGCCTGTGTCCATCCAGCCGTCTGAGTGGATATCGGTGATTTGGACAATGCGGTAGCCTTCGAGGGCGGGGGAAAGGTGGGGGAGCGTTAGGGGGACTTGCACCACGTCGATCCAGACGGGTTCAACTTTGCGGACGTAGGCGACGAGAAAAAAAGTGGCCACGAAGCCGATGGTGAGAATTTTCAGGAGGTTTTTCAGGAAGTTTTTCATCGGCAGACCAACTCGGTGCATGGTGTCTGAAGGTTTGAATAGGGAATGGTGTAATACCCTCTAGTAAATCAGCCTGATATGAACGCGGTATGACTCTCATCTGACGTTTTCTCAGACCCTGACGTTTTCTTAGATCCCTTTTCTTGCACAGCTTTTCTCGTACAATTGAGAAACCGATTTATAGAGAGATTGATCTTTATAATAAAAGGATGTCTTGAATTGTAGTCATGGTCGTGGCGGATTTAAGAAGGAAAAAGCATTATTGACCAGATCAGATATCAGCTGCTGTGGCAGCCTTGGCTCTAGTATGATAGACCGCCCGTTAGAAGAGGATTTGCAGCAGCAGATTGAACAGGAGCGCCTTATCAATCGCATTACGACGCTGATCTATCAGAGCCGAGATTTGCCTAACATTTTAAAGCAGACGGTTCACGAAATTCGGCAGTTTATGGCGATCGATCGGTTGTTGATTTATCAGCCCCACCTGTCAGATGTGATGGAGACGGCAGTGGTGCGTGAGGGGATTGTGTGTGAGTCGTTGGCGCACGCGGGGATTCCGTCATTGGTGGAGTTGATTCATGCGGGGAAGTTGACGATTACGCAGTCGGATGCGCCGTCGCTGCATTTTATCTCGCCCGATCGGACACCCATTAGTGCGGAGTTGATTTTGCCGATTACCCTTCCGACGGGGCTGTGGGGCTTTTTGGTGGTGCATCAATGTGGAGGAGAACGTCTCTGGAAAGAGCATGAGCGGCGAGCTTTGCAGCAGATTGCAGAGAATCTGGCGATCGCGATCTATCAGGCGAGTCTCTATGCGGAGTTGCAGGCTCAGAAGGCAAGTTTAGAGGACAAGGTGTTAGAGCGGACGGAGAGTTTGCGGGATGCGCTGTTTGCGGCGCAGGCGGCGGACCGGGCGAAGTCGGAGTTTTTGGCGTTGGTGAGTCATGAACTGCGGTCGCCTTTGACCTGTGTGATTGGGATGGCGGCGACATTGTTGCGGCAGTCGCCCGAGCGCGTGCTGCCGGAACATAAGCAGCGGGATTATTTGAAGACAATTCACGATCGGGGGCAGCGGTTGCTGGCGATCATTAGTGACATGTTGGATTTGTCTCAACTGGAGAGTGGGCGGACATTTTTGGATGCACAAATGGTGGATATGGGGGCGTTGGCGCAGCAGTTGTTGCAGGAAATCAAGCCATTGGCGGCGGCGAAGCAAATTCAGTTGACGTTGGATAATCATTTGCATGATCATGCCTCGGCGAAGCATCGTTTTGTGGCGGATGCGCAGCGGGTGAGGCAGATTTTGATGAATTTGTTGAGTAATGCGATTAAGTTTACGGCAGTGGGTGGCACGGTGAGGTTAAGGCTGTGGGGCAATGAAGCAGATGTGTTTTTGCAGGTGGTAGACAGTGGGATTGGGATTCAGGTGGAGTCCCTACAGGTGATTTTTGAGAAGTTTCAGCAGTTGGATTTTTATCGACAGCGGAGCCATGAGGGGACGGGGCTGGGGCTGGCACTGACGAAGCAGTTGGTGGAGTTACATGGGGGGACAATTGAGGTAGAGTCGGTGGTGGGTGAGGGTTCGACGTTTACGGTGCATTTGCCATCGCAGGTGCGCAATGCCCTGGACTATGCGCAGGATGCTAGGTCTCGCCGTCCGGTGACGAATTACACGGTGTCGCAGCATATTTTGCTGGTGGATCAGATGGAGGAGCGGGCAAATTTGATCTGTGATCTGTTAACGCCGATGGGGTATCAGGTGACTTGGATTGCAGATGGGGAGACGGCGGTGGGGCACTTTGATGCGGCGACTCCGGCGTTGGTGATTGTGAATGGGGCGGTGGGGACGGTGGTGTTAGAGGAGTTACAGGTGAAGGCCCAAGCGTTGGAGGATCGAGGGTCTACCGATGGGCATCGATCGGGAGTAAAGCTGCTGGTTTTGGTGACGTTGGATGATTTGGAGGTGATTGAGGCGGTGCCGCAGTTGAAGCCGATGCATTTATTAAAGTTGCCCCTGGATGACCCAGAGCGACTGATTGAGAAGGTGAATGGGCTGTTGTTGGCGGTGGATTGAGTGGAGTTGTCGATTTAGTGAGAAACTGATTGCTGTGAATTGGATTGTGAGTTGAGGCTTTGGGGTGATGCAACAAGGTGGGCCATTGCAACAATCGGGATTAGTTAAGTCTCGGGATTGGGCTTGGAATTTTTGGTGGACGCTGCCGATTTATCCGTTTGGTCAGAGACGGACTTTACGGCGTGAGGTTGTTCCGGGAGAAGTTTGGGTATTGGAGCAATTGCAGGGTGTGTTTTATGTGGTGACGCCGATTCGGATGACGGTGGTGCGATTGGCGGCTGGGGGTTTGCTGGTGTATGCACCGATCGCACCGACTCGTGAATGCATCATGTTGATGAATGAGTTGGTGAATGAATATGGGGATGTGAAATATATCATTTTGCCAACGGTGTCGGGATTGGAGCATAAGGTTTTTGTGGGACCGTTTGCACAGAAGTTTAAAAATGCTCAGGTGTATGTTTCGCCGAGTCAGTGGAGTTATCCGGTACAGTTGCCGTTAAGCTGGCTGGGCTTGCCGTTGGGCCGATCGCATAAGTTACCTTTAGAGAGTTCCCAGTCGCCATTCTCAGATGAGTTTGACTATGCGATTTTGGGTCCGATTAGTTTAGGGGTGGGTCCGTTTGAGGAGGTGGTATTTTTTCATAGACGATCGGGTACTTTGCTGGTAACAGATTCGGTGTTGTCAGTTCCTGAGACTCCGCCGGAAGTGTTGCAGGTTGACCCAATGGCGTTGCTTTATCACGCGAAGGACAATGCTGTGGATCACATTATAGATACGCCTGAAATGCGAATTAAGGGATGGAAACGGATTGCTTTGTTTTCGTTTTATTTTCGGCCTAGTGCGTTGGATATTATTGATTTGGTTCCGGCTTGGAGAGAGGCGCGATCGGCGAATGGAAAAGCATCAAAAGCGTATTTTGGGTTATATCCATTTCGCTGGAAACCCGATTGGGAAAAATCGTTTGATTTGTTGTCTGCGGGGGGGCGGTTGTTTGTGGCTCCGATTTTGCAGCAGTTGATTTTAAACCGGGATCCGAAACAGGTGTTGGCTTGGGCCGATCGGGTGATGCTTTGGCCGTTTACTAGAATTGTGGGGTGTCATTTAGAAGCACCAATTACAGCGGGACCAAGGGAGTTTCGATCGGCGTTTTCGTTTTTGGAGCGGGAGTCTGAGTTTAAGACTTTGGCGTTGCCACAGGATGATTTTGCGCTGTTGCGGGATATTGAAGCGGTGTTGTTGGAGCGGGGGATTACGCCGCCGCCTTGCGATCGGGTTTGAAAAATATGGCCATTTAAAATCAGTCGAGACTATTGCAGCAGCCCCCAAACCCCCAATTCTAGGTAGGGCTGATTCGCTAAAGGAGAGAAATCAACTTTGGGAGATTATGTCTGAGCCATCGGATGGCTTTGGTTAACGACTTAAAGCCTGCATGTCGAAACGCAGTCAGTGACCAAGTTCGCAGGAATGCTATCAAGGTCTCGGGCTGCGCTCCTCGAATCTGAGACGAATCCTCGCCTTGAACGTCAACCCACTTTATCATCCAAAACCGTCACACTTCACACCCCGGAAACCCTTTCAGAATCTCCGCAAGCTCGATCGCATTCGTCCCTTCAAGTTACACCCCGTGCTCTGACAAAAACGCCGCCAACCAATCCTTCATGCAATGCGTCGCCCGACAATCATCTTCGTTATAAATCACGATCGAATCCAAATACTCCCGATC
>JANMIS010000035.1:0-5011 GCA_031375925.1 Synechococcales cyanobacterium OTE_70_concoct_197_sub | reverse complement strand
TTTTATTAGCCAATTGAATTCTCAGCGTAGCAACCTAGCCAATGCTGCGCCAAGTGTTCAAGTGGTGGCTGAATTTTTACGTCGCGATACGAAGCCTATTATGGCCAGAGGAACGGCGAAATATGAAGGAATTCGGGATGCCATCAAATTCACGGACCTCGCGTTTCGGTATCCCGGCAATGAAGACTGGACTCTGCAAGGTGTAAATCTGACATTGCCAAAGGGCACAACGCTTGCTCTGGTGGGTTCTTCGGGTGCTGGGAAATCTACATTAGCTGATCTATTGCCTCGCTTTTATGACTGCGCCATGGGCGGGATTTCCATTGACGATCGCGACATTCGCGAGTTTGACTTGCGATCGTTGCGGCAGGCCATGGGCATTGTTAGCCAAGACACATTCTTGTTTAACGATACCGTTGCAAATAATATTGCCTATGGTGTTGAAAATTTCACCAGGGAATCAGTTGTTGAAGCGGCAAAACGCGCTAATGCTTACCAATTTATTATTGAACTACCTGACGGCTTTGATACGACGATCGGCGATCGGGGAGTGTTGCTATCTGGCGGACAACGACAGCGATTGGCGATTGCTCGTGCATTGTTGAAAAATCCTGAGATTTTAATTCTTGATGAAGCGACAAGTGCCTTGGATACTGTGTCAGAACGCATTGTGCAGCAGGCTATTGATGAATTGAGCCGCGATCGGACAGTGTTGGTCATTGCTCACCGTTTGTCTACCATTCAAAATGCCGATCAAATTGCGGTCTTTGATAAGGGCCGAGTTGTCGAAGTCGGCACCCATCGTGAATTGCTTTCAAAGCGTGGGGTTTATGCTAATTTATATCGAATGCAGTTTGGCGATAGTTTGATGCAGACGGTGCGATAGAGGCCCCCCAACCCCCAATTCTGGGGGAGCCGGATTGGATGAATTCACTTGATTTTTAAAGAGATGCTATGTCAGTTCAATTGCCAAACCGTTTGACAACCGTTGAAATCTTGCCAACTTCACTAGATGCGATCGGACTTCCCACCCAGTTTCCGCCGATCGTTCTAGTCGCGTTTACTCGACCAGAGTTTGTGATTCAAGTCCTAGATGCTTTGGAAAAACAGACCTTAAGCCCCGATCGGATTATTGCTTATTTAGATGGGCCGCGTCATGATCAAGATGCGATCAAAATTCAGGCTTGTGTTGATTTATTGGAGACCTTTTCGGGGCAAATCTCGGTGGAAATTCGGCGAAGAACTGAGAACTTGGGTTGCGATCGGAATACTCTCGAAGCCCTAACGGAAGTCTCGAATGAGTGTGAATCCTTCATTCATCTCGAAGATGATGTGATCCCAAACCCCAACTTTTACGATCGGATGGTGCGATTGCTAACGGCTTATAAACCGTATCCACAGGTTTTTTCAATCTCGGCCTATGCAAATTTTCCCGATGAATTAGAAGCGCAAATTCCATCGGATTTTATGGCCTCAAACCGAGTCTTTTCCCTAGGCTTTGCAGTTTGGTCCGATCGGTGGCAGTCGCTGGATCTACTTGCTTCCGCGCAGAATTACAATCCCTTTATTTCGTTTGATCAGATTCCTGCTAATCTCCAAACTAAATATACAATTGTCAATCAGTTCTACATTGAAAAAAATCACAAAATTGATTGGGTGATTACATTAACTTTAGCGGCCCTTGCTAAAAATTACGTTCACATTATTCCAAAACGATCGTTCGTGAAAAATATCGGCTGCGGTCATCCCGATGCAAAGACCTATCGTGACGGCGTTCCGGATTGGATTAATCAGCGTTACTGTGCTGACACTCAACCCGATCGTTTGCCTACAACTTTAGAACCTTTATCTGGAAACCAACGATCGCTCACCGGACGAGAATTGATTCGACATTTCCGAGCATCGGGCCTGTGGCTAGATACCTCTGAAGCGGTTTCTTTAGGACAACGCTATTCGAGTTGGCGCGATCGGGCGGTGATTGGGGCATTTTGGGTAGAGCGGTTGCCGAGATTGCTGCGGCGCTGGCGATCGGGTTTGACAATGTAAAGGCCCCCTAACCTCCAATTTTGGGGGAAAATGAATATTTGAAAGGAATTTATGACTTACACCATTGGCATGATTAGTAGCTACGTCGGACTGAAGCCTTGTCCGATCGATTGGCTATGGCAACAGGCAAAACATCCCTTTGGTAAATGGGACAATATTCAAATTCAGGCCAATGCAAAAAATCCTGACTTTCTATTAATGTACAACTTCCATGACTTTCCAGAACCGCCTGAGAAGCATTGGAATCCATTAAAAAATCAGCGCCGAAACGATCGTTATCTTCAACAACAAATCCAACTCAAAGCGCAATTACAAAACGTCTCACCTAGCCGCACCATTTCACTCTGGCGCGAACCTCCATTGCCTGAAGTCGTTCAAAAAAATATTGACTATTACAATCAAGCAAAATCCTACGCCGCCTATATTTCCGGCCCTGATAGCGCAGCTCCAAACCCAGATTACATGCCTGCGATTTGGTATTTAACCAATTCCTTTGAAGAACTCAACCAGCTTCCACCACCTATCAAACAAAAGCCTTGCAGTTGGATTACGTCCGGCATCGATCGCACCGCTAATCATCGCGATCGGCTTAGCTTTCTCAAACTAATCCACGACAGCGAAACAAACTGCGATTTCTACGGGCGTGGGCTTCCGGATTGGGCCAATGCAGGGTCGATTAATAATAAGTGGTATGGCATGGCTCCCTATTATTACAACCTCGCCATTGAGAACTATGCCGACAATGAATGGTACGTCAGCGAAAAACTCTGGGACTCGCTCCTGAGCTGGTGTCTGCCGATCTATTACGGCGGCAGCGCGGCAGATAAGCTGTTGCCACCTGGTAGCTTCTTACGATTGCCCAGCATGGACGAAAAAGGGTTGCAATATATCCAGGATGTCACTTCAACGCCCGATGCTTGGTATGAAGCTCAAGATGCCATCGCTGAAGCCAGACAAATCATTTTGCATAAATTGAACCTTGTGAATTGGCTGTCTGATTATGTTAAAAACTTTGAGTAATTTTATGAACACTGTAACGACTGGAATCTGTACTCTGGCTAACGATCGCGTTTTTGATCAAGTAATCGCATTGATTAATAGCATCGGTGAGGTGATGGGCGCAGATTTTCCAATCTGTATTTTTCCCTACGACGATCGTTGTGATCGGTTACAAGCAGCGATTGCCGATCGGCCTAATGTGACTATTTTTCAAGATCAAACAGTTCTTGATTATTGGGACTCTGAGGTAAAACGCCTATGGGATGTTTGCCCTAATGCCAAAAAGCAATGGGCTGAAGTAACTACAGATGCCTACTATCGTATGGGAGTACATCGGCGGTTTGGGGCTTTTTCAGGACCCTTCGATCGGTTTGTTTATATGGATGCAGACACTCTGTTGCTGCAAGATATAACCCCAATTTTGCAACAATTAGACAGTCATGATTGGATTGTGTATGACTTTCAACATCGTGATGTCAGTCATGTTTACAACTGTAAAAGCGAGAAGCTACTCCAAGTTTTTACGCCCCATCAACTCGATCGTGAAATCTTCTGTTCTGGTTTTTATGCGGCAAAACGGGGCACATTTAGTCAGGCACAGCTTGATTATTGTCTAAGTCAGCTTGAAGCAGGCGAAGAGGATGTTCTCTATGCGATGGCTCCCGATCAGAGCATTCTGAACTATTGGGTGATGCGATCGAATTTGGCGATTTATAACTATGCGTTGGAGTTGCCGAGTTCTGAAGTAACGGGCTGTTGTGTTACGTCTGATCATTTTGAAATGCGCGAGGATAGATTGTGCGATGGAAAAAATCCCTTGACTTATCTGCACTATATCGGTCTCTCTTCTAGCCTTTTCAAACAGGTCTGCGAAGGCGAAAACCTAGATTTTCCCTATCGTGATCAGTTCTTGCACTATCGCTATTTGAATGATGCCGCAAATAGTCCAAAATTTCTCGGGAAAGCCCGCCCCTACAATGCCCGATCCCTAACCGATCGTGTTCTTGCTAAGTTACGGCGATAAGTTAAATCATCAATCCTGTCTCTCAGATTTTTACGGAGTTATTCTTATGAGTCGTGGAATTTATATCACTGCGAATGACAAGGTGTTGGATCACACGATCGCCCTTCTCAATAGCATTCGCGCCTATGATACCGAAACGCCTGTGGTTTTGATTCCCTATGATGAGAACTATCTGGAAGTTGCCAGTGTTTTAAACTCACGCTTTGGAGTGACGGTTTATAAGGATCTTGAGTTTATCGATCGGCTATCAAAGCGCTTACACCGTACCTTTGGAGAAAAGTTCTTTGCACGACCTAATCAATTTAGGAAGCAGGCTTGTTGGTTTGGTGAATTTGATGAGTTTCTATACATCGACACTGACATTGTTGTCTTTGAAAGAATCATTGACAATCTAAAGCATTTTGACCAGTATGATTTTCTAGCCTGTGACTACCAGCATCGCGGCGGCATTAAAAATGTCTTTTCTGAGGCGGTGATTGATAAAGGTGTATTCAGTCAAAAAGAACTGAAAGATATTTTTAACGGCGGTTGGTGGGCCTCAAAAAAAGGTTTGATTACGGAGACAGCTATTTATGAAACCTTTGTTGAATGTGCCGCCCATCCAGAATATTTTGATTTTACTCAGAAGACTTCTGACCAGCCCATCATTAACTACATGATCTTAAAACGCATTGAAAAGCGATTTAATCTTGTGAATTTGGATGATCAGGTTCCTGGAAGCTGGGCGGGTAGCACGCACTTCATGCGCGAAGGAGATATTTTGATTGATCCCTCGTCCGATCGGCCTTTGCAATATCTCCATTGGGCGGGCGTTCGCATTGAGCCGGGTTGCGCCTATTGGGACATCTGGGCGCACTACCGCTACCTAGGTGAAACGATGCCCGAGTTTGCACCGCCAACGCCGAAGAAAAACCCTGGTAAATTGAAGCAGTTGGTGCAATT